>WTID01000294.1:0-3815 GCA_011522855.1 Flavobacteriales bacterium | reverse complement strand
CCGGCATGGAACTCCAGGGAGCCGGACGCATTCGTGAGCGTCAGGTCATCCCATCCATCCAGGTTGAAGTCCACAAAACTCAGGCCCTGGCCGAGGAAGTTCGTGTAGGCCACGATGCCGGGATCCGGATCGGCCAACGTCCATTGGCCACGGGCCGACAGGCCGAACAAAATCAGAGCGGCGACAATCGGCCAACGACAGCAAGACAGTGACTTGGACGGGCATCCCGACATGGCCCAAGAAGGTACGACCGCCCGACCGCCCCGGACTCAATCCAATTCGGGGAAGCGGTCCACGAATTCGTTTCTGCGACCGCGGGACGGCAGAATCTGGTAAATGAACCGGCGGTTGTCCTCCTTGAAGCGACGCTTGTCGTCCTTCAGCTCGGTGATGGCATCGATGAACTGCTGGTCCTTGCTCGTGATGTTCATCACGCCATTGCGGTATTCGAAGTAGTACCAATTCTCCTCGTCGAGGTGGAAATAGATCCGGAGGATGCCATTGGTGCCGGCCAGGCTCCATTCCACACGACCCGGCACCCGGCGGAAGACCGGCAGCTTGTCCATCGAGACAATGCCGATGCCGTTTTCTCCGCTGATGAACGCGTCCTCGCTGGCATCCCACGTCAGGTCGAGGCCGGTCAGCAGCAACCGGTGCTGGATGGACGCCGGCGTTTTCTTGAACACCCCCATCAAGGTCATGCCGCCCAGCACCTCGTCGGCGCCCTCCAAGCCGAGCCATTCGCGCAGCGTAGGTTCGAATGTGGTCTGCGTCACATCCAGCGGAAGCGCCGTCGGCCAGGCCTGGATGCGCTCGGCGAGCAACTTCCAGACCGCATCGTCAAAGGGGAAATCAATGCCGGCGGTCAACGACGCCTCGATGCCTGTCCCGGTCGGAAACACCTTGATCGACCCGGCCGAACGTTGGGTCACCATGCCGTAGTCGACGGGCAACACGACCGGGCCGGAACCGGTCACGGCGCATTGACCCGCCTCCAGTTCGATGAGGGTGCCCGGCAGGTTGGGCTGCATCATCTTCTCTGGCGCACCGGCCTGGTACTTGCCCTCCCGTTTGTCGTACCGCAATTCGCCGCTGGCAGCGAGAATGGGGAACTCCCGGTTGGACCGGATCTCGTCCACAAAGGCCCCATACGGACCGCCGCCCGGCTCGTCGACGTCGCGCAGGTACGCCCCGATGCCGAGGTGGTCCATCATGGGCGACCGCAGGGCCGTATCGATCGGAATGCGAACATCCTTGGGGTCGATGACCGCTTCGAAGAGCAACTGCTGCTTGTCCGTTTCCGGACACGCCGCCTCGAGGGACACCGCTCCGTCGAATTCCAGATGCTCCCGGGCAGCGGCGAGACGGACCTCCCCGGAGAACCCGAAGAAGGGACTCAGGCCGAAGCCGTCCTGGATGGGAATCACCCCCTGTCCGACCGTCTCCCCACTGGTGTCCACCTCGACCTCCTCAAACCGGATGAGCTGCTCGAGGCCGTTCTCATCCTCGTAGAAGAGGCTCGCCTCGGCCTCGTAATCGAAGCGGCCGAGGATGTCGACCTGCGCATCGAACAGGCGGTGGTGACGCGTGACGACGTTGGCGACGATGACGGCCCGATACAGCCGGTCCATCTGCGCGCGGCGGCGCACGGTCACCCGCCCGCTGTCCGGCTCCACAAAGGCATCGGCCGTCCGGATGAACTTGACCGCCTCGCACTGGATGACCGCCTCCGAAATGTCATAGAAAGCCGTCGGAGCCAAGAAATTCAGGCTGTCCTGGTCATTCCGGGTCGAATAGAAATTGGACTGGGACACGGCGTCGTCCGTGTCAATCACGAAGTCCTGAAGCGGCTCACGGCTGGACGTCATTTCCATCTCGTCCTTGTCCATGTACCACTTGAATTCATCCATATAGCAGATGTACTGGTTGGCCGGGAGCTCAATCTTGGTCTCTCCGTCATTGGACGCGAATTCACCCACGCGCTCATCGAAGTCGATGGTGCAGTGCACGTTGTCCGTCTTGAAGGCCAAGGCCCCCTCCACGCGCTGGTCCAGCTGGAATGCGGCCGTGTCGCTCAGGATGCGCCGGCGGTCCAATTCGAAGAGGTCGGACGCCAGGGAGGCGCCCCTGAACCGCATCGTTCCGGCGCCCGTCATGCCGGCATCACCGAGCGTGAGGGCCCCATCAAGCTCGCTTTCGCCCTCGAATACCCGGATGGGGATGTCCTCGGAGCGGACCGTCAAGCTCGACTTGCGGGGCTCGAACAGGACCGCCACCCCTTCGCCCTGCGCTTCCGGTACCGGGGGAGGTCCTGCCGATTCGGCATTGGTGAACACCTGGGCTAGGCCCTTCGTACTGTCCGGCAACAGCACGAACCGGTCGCTTTCGGCATGGGCCGTCCGAAAATCCAGCTTGCCGCCGCCCTGAAGTCCGCCTCCATCCAGTGTCAGGTCTTCATCAAACGTGCCCGCCCCACCGTACACCGAATAGCCGCCGACCGGCGTCTCCGTGCGGAACCCGAGGTGGAGGTCGTCCATGACCCGAAGCCGCTCGGTCAAGGGGGGCAGCAAATCCCCCGACTCCAGCGTCCCGTCGAACACCAGTTCCTGGCGGCCGAGGGCGTCGAGGCTATCCAGGGTGAAGGGCTCCACAACGAACCGGAACCGATCCCGCTCATAGGCCCCACCCTCAATGCGGGCATCGTCCCAGTAGACATAGCTGGGCGCCTCCGTGACGAGCACCGGGTATTCCGGATAGAGCTCGCTCAACCGACCAGACCGATTGATCGGCACGTCGATCCGGAGCACCCCCTCGATGTTCTCGAGCTCGTTCCGCACCCGCTTTTTCTTCGGCAGTCCCCGGGCGTCCCGCTCCTCCTCGTCGTTGACCCGGAGTTTGCACTCCTCCACCGCGTTGAGTTCAATAGAAAAGGACTCATAATCGAAGGCATAATCCGTGCCGTCAAACTGGAGATTGCCCGCCCGGACGGATCCGGCAAAGTCGAAGTCGCGGTCCGCCCCGATGGACACGCGGCCATCACGTGGTTCAATGACGACTCCGCGGTCGCGGGACACGTCCACCCGAGACACCCCTTCCAACTTGAGCAGGCGGTTGAGCAGACTGATCTCCCCGTGGGCCGAGGCGCCCGCTTCGGAGCGGAAGAACAGCACATCGTAATCCCGCCGGCCTGCCGCATTGGCCAGGTCAGCGAAGAGCTTGTCGGTCGCCGTGGCCTCCCGCGTCCGGAGGTTCATCTCGAGGTACCCCTGGTGCGCCAGCACGATCATCATGGACCGGGTCTTCGGCTCGGTCAACCGGATGGACGAGGCGAGCTGCTGGCTGCTGAAGGTCGTGTCTCCCGTGGCCCGAATGTGGTTGTAGACCCGGGTGATGGGGTGAATCGGATCGATGCCCTGCATGTCCCGGAAGACATCGCGGTCGAAAAAATCCTCACTGAACAGGATGGCCGTCGAGCGGCTCGAGCCCGGAGGCCCCTCCAACCGCAACCGATTCTCATCCATTTTCCAGGACAGCACATCGCAATCCAGCGAGACCTTGTGGTAGGAGTCGGAGAAAGGCCGCGGGCCCAACCCCTCCTCGGTCCGAACAAGCGAAAGGCGCTGGCTGGCCAGATCGAATCGAAGGTTCAACTCCGGGTGATAGACGCTGTCCGCTCCAAGGCGCACAATCGCCTCGACCCCTTGCCCTCCAAATTGCTGGGCCTTGAGGATGAACAAGCTCGCCCGGCACTTCACCAGGACGCTGTCCGCCCGGCGGAAATCCAACTCGGCCGGTTCCTCCTCGGTGCCCTTGCC
>WTID01000085.1:15765-21042 GCA_011522855.1 Flavobacteriales bacterium | reverse complement strand
CGCTTCAACGGGTGGTCCCCGATGCGGAAATCGACGTCATCCTTGTGGATGCCCACCGTGGACCGGCGGAGCCGGCGGTCATCGTCCTGGGCTTCTTTCAGCGATTCGGCAAACCGGCCGGCGAAGACCTTGGTGTGCAGGGACAGCCCAACCGTCTCCCGGCCCCCGCTCAGCCCGCCGTGGATGCGTTGGAATTCCGGAGTGAATTCCTCGAGGAACCGGATGCGCTCAGCGGCAATCGCCTCCGCCAACGGCACCATCTGTTCATCCCATGGCGCCAATTGGGCCTCGTCCCACACCCGGTTTTCCGCGAAGTAGCGCAAGAGGATGTTGCGCTGCTGCACGAGGTGGTGGTACTGGATCAGCCGGTCGAGGTAGGGACGGTCGTATTGGCTGATGACCGCATCCATCCATTTCCGACGCACCTCGCTCCCGTCGAGGACAAGCACCGAATCCGACGGGGCAATCATGACCACCGGGTAGCGTCCCACGTGATCGGCGAGCTTGGCATAGGCCTTCCCATTGCGCTTGAGCAACTTCTTCTGCCCCTTGGCCACAGCACAGGCCACGCGGTCCAGCTCCACCTCGCCCGCAGGGTCTTCCACCGCAAAGGTGCCCTCCACGAGAAAGGCGGTCTTACCGTGACGGATGTTCTGGGAGTCGATGGGGTTGAAGTACCCCTTGGCATTGCCGAGGTAATGCACCGCGTCCAGCACGTTGGTCTTGCCCGTTCCGTTGTCACCCAACAGGCAATTCACCTGGGCGCACAGCTCCATCTCCACCTCTTCGTGGTTCTTGAAATCGAGCAACTGGAGGCGGGTCAGCCTCATGCTCACGGGGACGGATGCGGACTCGGTCACTTTGGCTATTTTTGCCGTCCGCAAAAGTGGGCGACAGCCCGCGGATGCCACGGCCGGGTTTTCCACCGCGAATCCCGGAGCTTATCAAGAGAACGAACACCAGGACCTACCTCCCATGGCTGCAGACAACTCCAACGGCGCAAACATCGAAGAACTGACCGGCAAGACCGAACAGTTCATCGAGGACAACAGCCGCAACCTGATCATCGCCATCGCCGCGGTCGCCGTCATCATCGTGTCGGTGGTGGGCTACGGCAAGTTCATCGTGGAGCCCACGGAAACCGCCGCCAACGAAGACACGTGGCGCGCCGAGCAGTACTTCATGATGGACAGCGTCGACCTGGCGCTCAATGGAGACGGCCTCTACCCCGGCCTCTACGACATCGCGGACGACCACGACGGCACCAAGGCCGCAGCCCGCGCCCAGTACGAGATCGGTCTGATCCTGCGCGGTCAGGGAGACTACGCCGGTGCCATCGAGGCGTTCGAGAGTGCGGGATTGCAGGACGACGTGCTGTCCACCATCGCTGCCATCAACATCGGCGACTGTGAAGTGGAGCTCGGCAACTATGAAGCCGCACGGAGCGCCTTCGGAGACGCGATCAGCCAGGCCTCCCGCTCGATTGGGGAGGACTTCCTCGCCCCCATCGCTCTTTACAAGGGAGCGCTGGTCGACCTCGAGCTCGACAACGCCGACGCGGCCCGCGCCAAGCTGAGCCGCATCGCCGAGGATTACCCGGCCTCCAACCTCCAGGCCACGGCCGAAGGCCTCGCCGCAGCCATCTGACCGGACCGGGTGGCCACGGAAGGACACAACCTGTCCGCCTACGATGCGGACCGATTCCAAGACTGCGGATCCTTCCGCATCGGGCTCGCCGTGTCCGCCTGGAATCCCGAAATCACCCATGCCCTCCGGGACGGAGCGCTGGAGGTTTTGAAGGCCGCCGGTGTCGACGACGTGCTCGTTCACGATGTCCCCGGCAGTTTCGAATTGCCGCTGGGGTGCCAATGGCTGCTCCGCCACCGGGGTTGTGACGCCGTCATCGCCATCGGCAGCGTGATCCGCGGGGAGACCGCCCACTTTGACTACGTCTGTCAATCGGCCGCCTCCGGCGTGCTCCGCGCCGGAATGGATGCGGACCGCCCCGCCATCTTCTGCGTCCTGACCGACGACCACATGGACCAGTCCCGCGCCCGCTCCGGCGGAAAGCACGGCAACAAGGGCGTCGAAGCCGCCGTCGCCGCATTGGAGATGCTCCAACTGCGACGCAACCTGCAGTCGGGCTCACCCTGGGGGATCGGACTGTGACGCGCTTCGGCTTCTCCCACCCCCTCATCCTTCCCCTCCTGGTGGGCTTGGGGCTGCGCCTCGCGGCGGCCTGGTGGAGCACGGGCTACCTGATGCACGACGACCATTTCCTCGTCGTCGAAGTCGGCGCCAGCTGGTCGGACGGGGAAGACTACAACAACTGGTTGCCATGGAACCAGGCTGGAACGCCAGAGCCCAAGCCGGGAAATTTCGCCTATCCCGGTCTCCAGATGCTGCTGTTCGATCTGCTGGACTGGACCGGACCGGACCGCCCAGCGCACCAGATGACGGTGATCCGCCTCCTCCATGGACTCTACGGATGTCTCATCATCCTGTTGGGATACCACCTGACCCTGTCCCTCGCGCCGGACCGGAAATCCCTCGCCACCACCACCGCCTGGTTGCTCGCTGCTGGAGGCTTCTGGCCCCTGATCAGTGTGCACCAACTCGTGGAAGTCGTGTGCATTCCTCCCCTTCTCCTGTGTTTCTGGCTTCTCGCCAGACGGGACCGGCTGGATTGGCGGGACGTGGTGCTGGCCGGCGTGGGACTGGGCATCGCCACGGGCCTGCGGTTCCAATGTGGTTTGATTGGCCTCGGCCTCATTCCCGTGTTCCTCGCCGAACGCAACCCGCGCACCCTCCTCGGACTGGGCCTGACCGCGCTCGGCACCTTCGCGCTGATGCAATCCCCCGACCTCTTCGTCTGGGGGGAACCCTTCGTCCAATTGCGGGGCTACATCGCCTACAACGCCGAACATGCGGGTGAATACCCGTCCGGCCCCTGGTACCAATATGGACTCACCCTGCTCGGTCTGCTCGTCCCGCCCGTCAGCCTGATGCTCCTCTGGGGCGCCCTCCATCCCGGGCGGTCCGCGGTTCCCACCCGATGGTGGCGCATCGCCATCCCTGTCCTGGTCTTCCTCCTCTTCCACAGCCTGTTCTCCAACAAGCAGGAACGCTTCATCCTCCCGGTCATTCCCGCCCTGATCGCCCTCGGGGTCATCGGATGGGACCTGTGGCGCCAGCGGAGCCGGTGGTGGCAGCTCCGACCTCGGCTGGAATCGGCGCTGTGGGGCCTGTTCTGGGCAGTAAACGTCGCCCTGCTCGCGGTCAGCATTCCTTATGAGGCCAAGCGGGCGCGCGTGTACGCGATGGATTTCCTCTGGCAGCAAGGAGCCCATTCCTTCGCCATGGTCCAGGTCGACAGTGGAGCCATGCCGCCTCAGTTCTATAGTGGGACGTGGACGTCCTACCCGGTCGACAACCGACAGGACGGAGCGGGCCGCCCCGTAGTCGACGTCGTGTCGGAGTGGTGCGCCATCCGGCCCGAGTACATCCTCTTCCAAGGCCGGGCCCACCTCGCCGAATCCGTGCAGGAATACAAGACCACCCTGCCGGGACTCCAGTACCTGACCACCATCCAGTCCAGCCCGATCGATCGGTGGCTCGAGCGGATCAACCCGATCAACTCGTCCGAGCGCATCATGATTTACGCTTTGGACGACGCCCTCGATTGCCCTTGAACGATTCCTGATGGCCCATTTCACTTCTGATTTTCACGCCTTCTTTTCCGGCCTCGAGGCCCACAATGACCGCGAATGGTATGCCGCGCACAAGAAGGACTACGAACGCCACGTGCGCGACCCCTTCAAGGCGTTCGTGACCGACGTGATCGCCGCCTGTGCCGAACGGGACCCTGAATTCGGTGAGGTGGAGGCCAAGCAATGCGTCTTCCGCATTCACCGGGACACCCGATTCTCCAAGGACAAGACGCCCTACAAGACACACGCTTCGGCCAACATCGCACCGGGCGGGAAGAAATCCGGAGATCCCGGTCTCTACGTCCACGCCGATGCCCACCATCTCCGGATTGGGGGCGGCGCCTATTGGGTGGAGAAGGACGACCTCTATGTGTTGCGCGAACGAATGGCTGCCAATCCACAGGAATTCAATGCCTTGCTGGACGCGGCCGAATTCAAGAATCTCTATGGCTCCCTGCTCGGCGAACGCAACGTCCGACTCCCGAAGGAATTCCAGGCGGCCGCGGAATCCTGTCCGCACATCCTCAACAAACAGTTCTATTACATGGCCGAACTGCCGGCTTCCGCCCTGTTGAGGGAGGACCTTGTCGATCGGGTCATGGCCCACTTCGACGCCGCGGCTCCCCTCCGTGCCTTTCTCCGCGCCGGTCTGCAGGCCGGTTGACCGTTACCTTTCCCCTCCCATGAAGCGATTCCCCTCCCTTCCCCTGATCCTCGGCCTTCCCCTGCTCGCCTTTGGCCTGTCCGTCAACGCCCAATACCCCGGGTGGCAGCAGGAAATGGACTGCACCATGGACATCACCATGGACGTCGACGTGCACCAGTATGCCGGCGTGATGGAGTTGACCTACATCAACCACAGCCCGGATGCCCTCAACCGCATTCCGTTCCATCTGTTCTTCAACGCCTTTCAACCAGAAAGCATGATGGACGTGCGCAGCCGCAACATCGCCGACCCCGACCGACGCGTTGGAGACCGCATCGTAAACCTGCCCGAAGAAGAATGGGGTTGGATCCAGGTCCACACAGCCCGGGTGGGCAAGACCGAAGCGGAATTCACCACCCAGGGCACCATCGGTTGGCTCACCCTCCCGAAGGCCGTCGCCCCGGGCAAGAAGGTCCGCATCCACCTCGAGTGGGACGCCCAGGTGCCGCGACAGGTTCGCCGGTCCGGATGGATGAATGCGCAAGGCGTCGAATACAGCATGACCCAGTGGTACCCGCGCGTGTGCGAGTACGATCACCACGGCTGGCACACCAACCCCTACATCGGCCGGGAATTCCACCAGGTCTGGGGCGATTTCGACGTGACCATCCACATGCCCGCCGCTTACATGATCGGTGGAACGGGCATCCTCCAAAACCCCGAGGACTGCGGCCACGGCTACAGCGATGGCCCCACGCCGACCGAAGGGATGATCGATTGGCATTTTGTGGCCGAGGACGTCATTGACTTCGCCTGGGCCGCCGACCCCGACTTCGTGCACAAGGTCTTCGAGATGGAAGGCGGCCCCACCCTGCACTTCATCCACCAGGCCGACACCAGCTACGGCGCCTGGGAAGAGCT
>WTID01000085.1:0-15665 GCA_011522855.1 Flavobacteriales bacterium | reverse complement strand
CCACCCTGCACTTCATCCACCAGGCCGACACCAGCTACGGCGCCTGGGAAGAGCTCCCCGCCATTGCAGCCCGGGCCATGCAGTACTACGGAGAGCACGTCGGTCCCTATCCATGGGAGCAATACACGGTGATCGAAGGAGGCGATGGTGGCATGGAATACCCCATGTGCACACTCGTCCGCGGCAACCGAAACCTCCGGAGCCTGGTCGGGGTCACCGCCCACGAAATGGCCCACGCCTGGTTCCAGGGCCTGCTGGCGACCAACGAGAGCCTGCACGAATGGATGGACGAGGGGTTCACCTCCTGGGTCGAATCCGAGTTTCTCGCGGAAGAGTTCAATGAATCCCGGGACCAGCCCCATTACTGGGCGTATGGCGGCTACCTCAACCTTGTCCGCGATGGCGGCGAGGAACCCCTGTCCACCCACGCCGACCATTACGTCACCAACCGGGCCTACGGCACGGGCGCCTACAGCAAGGGGGAAGTGCTGCTGAACCAGCTCGCCGTCGTCATCGGCAAGGAAGCGCGCGACGCGGGCATCCGACGCTACTACGACGAGTGGGCCTTCAAACACCCGGGGCCCATCGATTTCAAGCGCGTGATGGAGCGCGAGAGCGGATTGGAACTCGACACCTATTTCCAATACATGCTCAATTCCACCCACCACGTGGACGTCGCCATCACGGCAGTCCGCATCACGGACGACAGCACCTTCATCGACCTCGAGCGCATTGGCAAGTTGCCCCTCCCTGTCGACCTGCGCATCACAGCGGCGGACGGTCAGGTCATGGACCACCACATCCCCCAGGTCGTGACGCAAGGGCACCGGCCGCTGGCCGAAGGTGAGGCGCTCCTTCCCACTTGGCCCTGGACGCATCCGACCTACACGGTGGCACTGGCCGGGTCCATGCCGGGCAGCACCATCGAAATCGACCCCGAAGGCTGGACGGCAGACGCCAACCGGAAGAACAACACCGTCACGTTCGAATCCGGGCTGCTGCAGGAATGGCGCGGGCCCGCCTCGGATCGCTGATCGCACCGCCGACTTCATGCTGGAGCACAAACTCGACCTTCTGGGAATCAGGTGGCCCGCGACAGCGTTGGGCATGGCCCTGATACTCGCCCTGTTGGGGCCCATCGTCATCGACCTCGAACAGGGGCTGCCCTTGAGTCTGCAATCGCTGTTGGTGTGCTGGCTGCCCCTGATGTTCGGGTGGCGGGCGGGCGTTGCAGGCGTGCTCGCCTACATCTTCGCAGGGTCCCTCGGGTTGCCGGTTTTTGCAGGCTACCGCGGGGGAATCGACGTCCTGGCCGGACCGACGGGCGGCTATCTGATGGGCATGCCCGTTGCCGCCCTCGTGCTGGGCACCATGGCCACATCATCCCCGATCGAGGACACCGACCGCCAGCGCTACGTCCGCATCGCGCTCGGCATGCTGATCGGCCACGTGGTCATCCTCGCGCTCGGCATACCCTGGCAACGGAAATTTGACCCGTCCCTGAACATTCCGGCACTGCTGGAAGCGCTGTACAAACCGGCACTGCTCAAATCGGCCATGGGGCTCCTCCTCTCGGTGATGGTCATGCGCGCCACTGCGCCGAGGGCTTAATTTGCCCGCATGAACCTGCACACTGCAAGACTGCGGTGGAGTTCCGTCTTGACCGTTGCCCTCCTGTTCGCAGGATGCTCCGGGAACCCGAACAACTCCTCCCCATCCGATTCCAGCGCCAACAGCGCCAAGGCTCAACGCATTGCCGCCATGAACCAAGTCACCGATCACCACAGCTACGCCCGGCCGGCTGAGGCCAGAATCACCCACCTCGACTGGTCCGCTACCGTGGACTTCGAAACCCGGACGATCACAGGCACCGCCGCCTACGATATCGAAACCGCGGATGATGCCGAGCGCATCGTATTCGACACGCATGGCTTGACCATCGCCGGCGTGACCGTGGACGGACAGGAAGCCGACTTTGCCCTCGGAGAGAACCGCCCCTTCATTGGACGCCCACTGACCATTTCACTCCAACCGGGTGCCGAACGGGTCGCCATCCAGTACACGTCGAGTCCGGACGCCAATGCCCTGCTGTGGGTCGAAGCCCAGGGAGACCGCGCCCCATTCCTGTTCACCCAGAGCCAGGCCATCCTGGCCCGGACCTGGATTCCGGTGCAGGACTCTCCCGGCATCCGGTTCTCCTATCACGCCAAGGTGCGCGTCCCGCAAGGACTGATGGCGATGATGAGTGCAGAGAATCCCACGGAAACCAGCGACGATGGCGTGTATTCCTTCCGCATGGCCCAGCCCATCCCCGCCTACCTCCTCGCGTTGGCCGTCGGCGAAGTGGAGTACCGGTCCGTCGGCGAGCGCTGCGCAGTGTACGCCACGCCCGACCTGATTGACAAGGCCGCCTATGAATTCGCCGAAATGGAGGACCTCCTGATCGCCGCAGAAGACCTTTACGGCCCTTATGCCTGGGAGCGCTATGACCTGCTCATCCTTCCGGCGGCCTTCCCCTTTGGCGGAATGGAAAACCCGCGCCTGACGTTTGCCACCCCGACCATCATCGCCGGAGACCGCTCCCTCGTGTCCCTCGTGGCGCACGAACTCGCCCACTCCTGGAGCGGCAACCTCGTGACCAACGCCACATGGGATGACTTCTGGCTCAATGAGGGCTTCACGGTCTACTTCGAGCAGCGGATCATGGAGGCCGTCTACGGCCGGGACGTGAGTGAAATGCTCGCCACCCTGAGCTACCAGGGGCTGGTCGATGAAGTTGACGCCATCAGTGACCTCAATCCGGACGACACCCATTTGAAGCTCCACCTGCAGGGCCGTGACCCCGACGACGGCATGACCGCCATCGCCTACGACAAGGGCTACTTCTTCCTGCGGCTCATGGAAAACACCGTCGGCCGCGAACGCTTCGACGAATGGCTCGCCGGCTACTTCGAGGAATACGCCTTCAAGGGCATGGACACCGAGCGCTTCGTCGACTACCTCAAGAGCACGCTCCTCGCAGACGAGGCCGACCTGGCCGCCGTGCGGCTCGACGAGTGGATCTATGGCCCTGGCCTGCCCGACAACTGCCCCAGCGTGGCCAGCCCCCGCATCGAACGGGTCGACGCCGTGCTGGCCGGATGGGAGGACGGCAGCCTCACCACCGCCGACCTGCCCTGGAACGATTGGGTCTACCAGGAGCGTTATCGCTTCCTGTCCAATCTCGCCGACGACACCCCGGCCGAGCGGATGGCCGACCTCGACGCCACGTGGAGCATCAGCATCACAGGCAACAACGAGGTCCTGTTTGCGTGGATGGAGCAGTCCATCCGCAGCGGCTACACGCCGACGTATCCCCGGCTGGAGGCCTTCCTCATCGAAGTGGGCCGCCGCAAATTCCTCACGCCGCTCTATCGTGCCATGAAGGAAACGGACCAGATGGACATGGCCCTGGACATTTACGGCAAGGCCCGCCCGGGTTACCACTCCGTCGCCACCGGCACGATGGACGCCCTGCTCGACTGGAACGAAGCCGGCTCCTGATCGACCGGGCTCCTTTCCGAACCTCACGAAAAAGGCCGCCTTGAAGGGCGGCCTTTTCCATGTCCCATGATGGGGAATCCGATCAGCGGGTCAGGTTGATGAAGCCCTTGACCTCACGCTTCTCGTTGGTCGACTCCGAGTACAGGACAATGCGGTAGGCATACACCCCATCCATGGAGTAGTACCAGGTGCCGGGGTCCAGCTTGTCATCATCGGATTGACCGACCCACCCCTCATCGAGGTCGGTCGTGTGGAACACCTCCTCACCCCACCGGTTGAAGACGCTCATCTCAAAGCGGTCCGGGTCGATGTCCGTGCCATAGACTGCCCAGAGGTCGTTGAACCCGTCGTTGTTCGGCGTGAAGGCATTCGGAATGAAGACATTGAAGAAGTCGAAGATCTCCACGTTGCGGGTCACCTGGCTTTCGCATCCATTGGTGTCCACCACCGCGAGCGTGACCGGGTAGATTCCGCCCTGGCCCATCGGGAAGGTATAGGTCGGATCGGGCTCATTGCTCACCGCGTCGGCCACACCGAGGATGAAGGTCCAGTTCCACTCCACCACGTTGGGGGACACGCTGCTCTCAAAGTCGATGCGCGTATCCGGTGCGGTGGTCGGCTGCGGACCGGCGTCGAAACCGACACTCGGCGGCGTGTAGACCTGGATGTAGTTGTCTGCAATGGTGGTGTTGACACACCCCGTGGTCGTGATCACGGACAGGGCGATGTCATACACGCCGGGCTCGTCGAAGATGTGCACGGGCGTCGGCTCCACGCTCTGGCCTCCATCACCGAAGTCCCATCCCTGGCTCTGCACGAAGGCCGAGGGAATGCTGTGGGAGAAGGGAATCGCCTCCGGGACGCAGCCCCGGGTGGTGTCCGCAGCCAAGGTCAGGTCGTAGGGCTGTTCCACCTCCACTTCCATGCAGGCCGTCACGGGCGGCGTGGTGCAGGCCTCGGAAACGGTCACACAGAACTCTCCGGTCAAGGGCGGAACGAAACCGACCTCATCCTCCTCGCCCGCGGCGAAGGTGACCCCGTCGTAAGCGAAGTCGAAGCTGTACCCGTTGCCCTCTCCGCCCGTCACATCGATGGCGGACAGCAGCACTTCGTCGCCGAGGCAGATCAAATCGTCCGCGGTGATGTCGACAGTAAACCCATCGTAGATGCCCACGGTCACAGAACCCGGCTGGGTGACACACCCGGCGCCATCCACGCCCTGCACATCGTAGGTCGTCGTGCCCGTCGGACTCACGAGGATGGAGGCGCCTTGTCCCACGGGGTCCCCATTGACGGTCCAGCTGAATCCATAAGGTCCACCGGAAGCCGCTTCCGCCGTCAGCACGGCCGTGCCCCCGATGCAAATCTGGTCATCGTCGCTGACCGTGATGGCCGGCGGTTCCGGATCCGCCAGGTCAAATTCACTCGTGTAGGAACACCCCGTCTGGTCGGAGACTTCCAGGTCATAGTTTCCCGCTTCCAGATCCTCGAAGACCAGGAGACCGCCGCCAAAGCTCTGCTGGTTGATGACCCCGGCCGCCGTGCTCAGCTGCACATCCCACGGCCCCTCGGATGCAGGCTCAGAGATGTTGAGCGTGATGGTGCCGTCGGTGATCAGGCAGGTGGGATCCGTGTAGTCGGTCGTGTACTCGAATCCGGGAATGACGAGGACGGTGTCCGTCGTGGCGCAATTCTCGAGGCCAATCGGCTCTACGAAGGCAACGTACTCCGTCGGGGTTCCGTCGAAGGTGTTCACCGTCGGCTGGGAACTGTTAGGATCGGTAAGGTTGTCGGCCGGCTCCCAGTTCCAGGTGAAGCCACAGGCATCCTGGCCGCAGCCCACACACCAGCTGACCTCTTCGTAGAACGTGCTGGCCTCGCAGCTCACACTGCCATCGGATGTGAAGAGCACCGTGAGACAGCCATCCGGGTTGGTGGCGGTCACAGAAGTCTCCGGGTAGTTGCCCGTCAAGTCCACCAGCAAGGGCGCTCCGGTGTTGTCCCCATCGAAGACCTGGATATGATCGAAGAAGTTCTCGATGGCCCCGTCGTAGAACAGGATGTTCATGAGGGTCCCGTCTCCCGGGTTGTCCGGGCAATAGACCCACGTGGTGTTTTCGTTGTTGCCGTAGCAATAGGTGGTCGTGCCCTGGCTGGCTCCACAGGGAGACGGTCCGCCACCGACGAAGGCGCCCTGGAGCTGAACGGGATCGCCGCAGAAAACCTGGTCCGGACCGGCCGTGATGCTGTTCTCCGGCCCCTCGACCACCTCGATGCTGAGGGTTGTGTCAAAAGTGCAGCTGAAGTTGTTGGTCACCGTGAAGGTGTAGTCGTAGATGCCGGGCTCATCGAGAATGATGTCGCAGTAGTTCGCGTCGAAATCCTGGTCGATGATGCCAGGCCCCGTCCAGTAGGAACTGTCGGCATTGAGTCCGATGGTGGGCGTAAAGGTGGTGACGCCCGGAATCAAGGCCGGGTTCAGGTTCAGGCCCCACTCGAAGATGTAGCCGTTGTCGATGGCCAAGTTGTCCACGACCGAGAACGTCCAGGTGCCGTTCAGCGGGCACCCGACAAAATCGCAGAGATCGCCCTCCGCTGTGTAGATGCCGGGATTGGCGATGTTGTTGTTCTCCGCGTTGCCCGCATTGTCCGTGTAGGTCGTCTGCGTCCAGTTGCTGTTGTCGTTGATGTTGGTGGCGATATCGGGGTTGGGCGACCATCCATAGTCATAGCCCGTACCCGGAATGTTGGACCCGTCGTCCACCGCCTCACCGAGGAAACAACCACCGCCACCATTGGGGTAACTCATCAGCGGCACCGTGGTCCCGTCGGGGCAGGTGATGGTCAAATCGAGGTCGCCCATGTAACTGTGCTCCATATTGACCGTCACCGACAACAGGTCGTCGCAATCGTCCAGGGTGGCGCCGTCCTCGAAGAAATCGAAGTTGAGTTCGCTGGTGTAGCTGAATCCGGCACCGTCCGCGAGATAGGTCTCCCCGGCCACGACTTGTGGGGGAAGCGCCGTCCAGGTCACACTCTGCACGGGGTTCCCGTCCACAAAGGCGGGACTGCCTGCACAGACCGGCGTGCTCTGGAAACTGTTGAACAAGGGAATGGTGCTCACCAGCACCTGCAGAGGCTGAAGGTTGAGCGAGACGCACCCGTTGTTGTCCAGGACGGAGAGGTTGACGATGTATTCCCCCGGCTCATCGAAGCTGTGGGTCACGTTCCCGGCATTGGTCAGGGTGTCGATGGTCCCATCGTCGAAGTTCCAGATCCAGTTCTCGAGGTTGAATTCCGGAGCCCCCGCCACGGACCCCGCATCGCCGAAGGTGATTTCCTGGTTGAGGCAGACCCCGATGGACAGGGAGTCCGGATTGGGCAGCGGCGGGTCAATGATGCTGCTGGCCGATGTCGGAGTCGCACAGGGCGTGGTGCAGGATATGTTGGCCTCCCATCCCGGGGCGAGCTCATTACCCGGCCCATTGTCTTGGAATACAAACGTGAGGCATCCGGTGGGGTTGTTCACCGTGGCGGTGACGGGCAGTCCCTGAAGGGCATTGCCGGTGTAGTTGCCCATCGAGGGGGACCCGGCGTCCGGACCGTCGTAGATGAACAGGTAGTCGCTGTTGTTTGGATTGGGATTGGTCTGCAGACCAAAGGCCACGAAGCTCACCGACACGGCATCCCCGGGATTGTCCGGACAGATCGTGTAGGTGAAGTTGGCATCCGGATACGGATTGCCCGTCCCGTCGTCCGAGTTGCCTGCGTCAACGAAGATGCCGACACAGGTCTCGACGGTCTCGTTCCCCATGATGAAGAACTGCGCGGAGGAAGGGGCCACCGCAGCCAAGCTGACCACGAGGGTCAGGGCAGCGCGAATCAGGTTCTGGTTCATGCTCATGCTAAGATGCAAAGGTGGAACTTCAGCGGCATTCGATTCGTTGCACACTCGACTTTTCGTCCACCTGATTCTGTGCGGGAATGAGCGATCACTCGACGACCAACTCATCGGAGAAATAGGACGGGCCAACTTCCCCTTGGATTACGGCCGTCCAAGCAAACTTCTCGCCCGGCTGGGCCTGCTCGTTGCCCGGCAACGAGCCGTCCCACGCCTTGGGCGCCGTCGTCTCGAACACGATGTGACCCTCCCCATCCTCGATGCGGAAAACAAAAGGTCGCTCCTCGGTCAGCAACTTGCGGGGCAGGAAGGAGTCGTAACGGCCGTCTCCATCCGGGCTGAACCGAGCTGAGCCTCCGAGGCCGAATCGGCTTCCCACCTCCAGGACGTGGTCCGCGACGGATTGACAGCCGTTGGGAGAACTCGCCACCAGCTGGACCCGATGCTCCCCCACCCGCGGGAAGGCATAGTTTACAGATGCCCCTTCCATCGTCTCGTCCCCGTCCATGACCCAGAGAACGGACGCGGCGTCGCGGCTCCGGTCCCGCAGTGCGACCGTCGGATCGAGGGTGGCGGTGCTGGGCACATCCCATGTGAAATCCGCCTCGGGATTCGGGTGAATCGTCACGAGATTTTCGATGGTGCGGGTGCGGATGAGGCCATCGCTGATGCGGGTGACACTCAGGGTGATGTCATACGTTCCCGGCGCATTGAATACGTGATGAGGCTCGGACTCGCTGCTGAATTGCCCATCGCCGAAATTCCAGAGAACGCGCACATCCTTCATGGGGCGTGCCATTCGGAATCCAATCTCGGTTCCCACACAGGCCTTCTGAATGTCCACTCCGAAGGCGGCGACCTTCTCGGCCGGAAGCTCGGCCCAATCCGACGGCACGTCCACCGGCTCCTCGGCCCCATTTCCAGCACTGTTCGAGACGGACGACGATGTTTCCGTCATCGGCTCAGCCGGTGCGGTGTTCCCCAGCGGGTTCAACTTGGCGGAAAGGTCAAGACCCTCCTGAGGAACGGTGCCAACAGCCTCAGCGAAATCTGCAACATCCGAGGCTTCGAGGATTTGAACATCCTCACCCCGGCCTTCCTGCAGGACCTCTTCCACCAGAGGTGACTCCACCACCGGCTCGCCCATTTCCCGCTCGGAATGCCAGATCGCTCCTCCGATGAGGGCCACCGACGCGGCTGGACCAATGATCCACCGCCAGGACGCCGCGGCGGCGCCCCCGGCCGCTCCTCCGGCCATGGCCGTCTGCATGGTCGCCCAGGACGGAACAACCATCCCCGGCGCTTTTTCCAATGCCGACTTCACTCCCTGCTCGAAGCTGCCCCCCGCGGCGCGCTTCCGACTGTCTTCTTCCTTTCGTTCTTCGCTCACTTCTCTTTCAGTTTCCGCCGCAGCACCTCCCGCAGGTTGCGTCGGGCCTTGGCGTAATTGGACTTGGATGTCCCCTCGGAAATGCCCAGCCTGGCTGAGATTTCCCGGTGTCCGTGATCCTCGATCGCGTAGAGGTTGAACACCGCCCGGTACATGGGCGACAGCTCTTCCATCGCGTCGAGGATGTCCCGGTAATCGAGTCCGGCCCATTCCGGGCCATCCCCGTCATCCGACCGCTGCCGCTCGGACAGGACATCCAGCATCTCCTCGTTCTCCCCCACCCATTGCAGTTGCTTGTTGGATCTCAATGCATCGATGGCCATGTGGACCATGATGCGCCGCATCCATCCTTCGAAGGACCCCTTGAAGGTGTATCCGCCAATGTTGCCGAACACCTTGATGAATCCATCCTGCAAAACGTCCAGCGCTTCCTGCTCCCCGGAGATGTACCGTCGGATGGCCAGCATCATGTTGGGCGCAAAGGCCTCATAGATGTGCTGTTGTCCCCGTTGTTCACCGGCTTGCGCGGACAGGATCCAGTCTCTCAACTGGTCCGGCCCGGGAGGCGCAGTCGGGGAGTTGACGAATCGATTCACCTTTGGTTGCCCCGGAAGAGGGGTTCTTTCACAAAATGGACGAATTGCCCACCGTGAGGGGACAATATCGGACGAGAATGGAACTCCCTGATGCCCAACGGAGTTAGTTTCGCAGAATGCGCGTTGTGGTCGGACTTTCCGGTGGTGTGGACAGCAGTGTCGCCGCCTGGCTTCTCCAACAGGAGGGCCACGAGGTCATTGGCCTGTTCATGCGCAATTGGATCGACGACTCGGTCACACTGGACAACGCCTGTCCCTGGGTGGACGATGCCAACGATGCCCTGCTCGTCGCCCAACATCTCGGCATTCCCTTCCAGGTCATCGACCTCTCCGACGCGTACAAGGAGCGAATCGTGAACCACATGTTCGCCGAGTATGCCGCCGGTCGAACCCCCAACCCGGATGTCCTCTGCAACCGGGAAATCAAGTTCGACCTCTTCCGGAAGGCCGCCGCCCAGCTCGGAGCCGATGCCGTCGCGACCGGACACTATTGTCGCCGAGCCACCACATCGGATGGCCACCATCAGCTGCTCGCCGGGGTGGACGACAACAAGGACCAGAGCTATTTCCTGTGCCAGGTCGACCAGGAACAGTTGTCTGACGCGCTCTTCCCCGTGGGTGAGCTCGAGAAGCCCGATGTCCGGCGCATCGCCGCCGAGATTGGCCTGCCCAATGCGGAGAAGAAAGACAGCCAGGGCCTGTGCTTCGTCGGCAAGGTCAAGTTGCCGGAATTCCTCCAGCAACAGCTCGAGGTCCAGCACGGCCCCATCATCAAGCTGCCTGCCGAGGCGGTGATGGCGGGCGAGTCCCCCTGGTCCCCCCCGGAATTCGATCTCGGACAGGCCCTCGAAGTCGGCACCCATCCCGGCGCCCATTTCTTTACGATCGGCCAGCGGCGCGGATTGAATGTCGGTGGTCACGCCGAGCCCCTCTTCGTGATCGGCAAGGACATGGACTCCAATGCCCTGTTCGTCGGAGAATCCGAGCGTCACCCCGGGCTCCACCGCCAAGGGTTGAGCATGGCCCCCGGTGACGTCCATTGGATCCGGCCGGACCTGCGACCGGATGACCACCTGCCCATGCGGGTCCTGGCCCGGTTCCGGTACCGCCAACCCCTGCAGCCCGCCACCCTGACAGTCCACGGTGAGGGGCCGTCCACACTCGTCTTCGACACGCCCCAATCCGGCATCGCTTCGGGACAGTTCGCCGCCTGGCATGACGCGGAAACCGGCGAGGAGGTCCTCGGCAGCGGCGTCATCGCCTGACGGCGGTCCGGATCAGACCTGATCCTTGAGCAAATAATGGTTACGGCCCGGGACATTCCGGGTCACGAGTTCGCCGAGGAACCCGGCGAGAAACAGCTGCAGGCCCATCACCATGCAGACAAGGGCCACGTAGAAGGCGCTGATGTCCGCGATGTTCTTGGCTTCAATGCCCTGGCTCAACGCCCAAAGCTTGTAGCCGCCAATCGCACCAAAAAGCCCGAATCCGCCCAAGAACATGAGCGTCCCAAGCACACCGAACAGGTGCATCGGCTTGTGTCCGAAACGGCCCAGGAAGGCAATCGTCAGCAGGTCGAGGAAGCCGTTCACGAACCGTTCCAACCCGAATTTCGTCTCCCCGTATTTGCGGGCGCGGTGCTGGACGACCTGCTCCCCGATGCGATGGAATCCGGCCTGTTTGGCGAGCACAGGAATGTAGCGGTGCATTTCTCCATTGACCTCCACCGCACGAACGACCTCGCGTCGATAGGCCTTCAACCCGCAGTTGAAATCGTGCAGGTGGATGCCGCTCACCTGGCGCGTGGCCCAGTTGTAGAGCTTGGTCGGCACCGTCTTGGTGATGGGGTCGTACCGCTTCTTCTTCCATCCACTCACGAGGTCGAAGCCCTCCTCGAGCACCTTGCGCTCCAATTCGGGCACCTCGTCAGGACTGTCCTGCAAGTCGGCGTCCATCGTGATCACCACCCGGCCCCGCACAAGGCGGAATCCGGTGTGAAGGGCGGCGCTCTTGCCGTGGTTCCGGGCGAAACTCACCCCGACCACCTTATCCCCGAAGGTCTCCTTGAGGCGGCGAACCGCCTCCCACGAGCCGTCGGTGGACCCATCGTCGACGAAGACCACCTCGTAGGCCCGCCCTTGGAGCACCTTGTCGATCCAGACCATCAGCTCGGGCAGGCTTTCCTCTTCGTTGAAGAGGGGCACCACGATGCTCAAGTCCAGTTCAGGCCGCAAAGGGGAGGTCAGGGTTCGGGTGTCCAAAATCAGGTTGAAATGGGGGTCTGAAGCGGCCCCGGTTCAGGCGGAAAGGTACGGTCAGGCATTCAAGCCGGAGTCGGACTCGGGCGGCCTTTTCAGGATGGCAGACACAATGAGGGCCACGATGGCCACCCACACGAGGGCGGTCAGGGCATCGGCCCCTTGCCCCGCTGGAGAGAGCGACCACAGCGCCTGCTCCCGAAAGAGGCCAGCCATGTCCGCTCCTCCGAGTGCCTCGGCATCGAGGCCGAACACCTCCAATGCCTCCGAGGACTTGTCCACCACCAGTTCCACGTAGGCCTCGACATGCTCCGGGTGAAGAAACTGGAAATACACCAGGTTGAACAGGTTGTATCCGAGGCGCGCCAACCAGCCGGCCAACAGCGCCAGTCCAAAGGCACGCCCGAACACCAATTCCCCCTCCTCCCGCCGGACGGTCAACAGCACCATGACCATCACAGCCACCACCACCATCAGGACGAAAGGCGTGGACCACGCTCCGAGGATCCATTCGAAATGGCGGAGAATCGCCAGGAAATACCCGATCATCACCAGGGCCGCGCCCGCTGCCGCATGCCCGAAGAGGACCGGGGGGACCGGAGACCGGTCGAGGCGGGACGGGGAAGTCGTGGTCGTTTTCATCCGAATGAAGCCGAAAATACATCCGCACCGTTCCTGTCCTACCTTTGTCCCGGAGGGCAAGTCTCCCACGGCCAGCTCCCACTGAACCCCCCAGGGCCGGAAGGCAGCAAGGGCAGGTGGTCGTAGCGGTGCGATGGGAATCGCTTGCCCTCTCTCTTTCCCCATTTTTCCGCCATGGCCGACTCGTTCCCTCCCCATGCCAAATCGGTTCTCGTCACCGGCGCCACCACAGGCATCGGAGACGCCATCGCCCGGGTGCTGGCCCAAGCGGGACATCGGGTATGGGGCACTGGACGCAAGGTGGACACCCTCGCTCCCGTCCCCGGCACGCCGGGCACCGTGCGGCTCGACGTCCAAGACCCGGAGTCCGTTCGGTCGGCCATCCACACGGTCATCTCCGCCGGCCACGGGCTGGACGCGGTGGTCAACAACGCGGGCATCGGCATGATGGGCGCCATGGGCGACACCACCGAAGAGGAACTCCTGACCGTCTACCGGACCAACGTCGTGGGCCTTCACACAGTGAGCCGGATGGCCATTCCCCATCTGATCGCCTCGAAGGGTCACCTCCTGCACGTGGGCAGTGTGGCCGGCGTGGTCGGCTTGCCCTTCCGCGGCGTCTACTGCTCGTCCAAGGCCGCGGTGGAATTGATCGCGGAGGCCCAGAGCATGGAGCTGGCGCGCCACGGGGTGCGGGTGACCGTTCTCCGCCCAGGCGATTTCCGGACCGCCATCAACAACAACCGCCTGAAGGTCGCCCGACCCGATGTCGACACGTACCCCGGATTCGACCCCGTCTGCGAGGCCGTCAACGCCGAGGTGGCCCATGCCCGGGAGCCCGAAGACATGGGCCGGGCCGTACTCAAGTTGCTCGGTCAATCCCGACCACCCCTGTACGTCACGGTCGCCCCTCCCCTGCAGAAGCTCGCCATCCGGTTGAAGCGCCTGCTTCCCGCCCGAATGTTCGAACGGCTCATCGCGGGACGGTACCCCCTCTGATTCGCGAGTCCGCCGCCCATGTCCCACCTTTGATGGCATGAGCCACGATTCGGCCCCTCCCCGTCCCATCACCAAGGTCCTGGTCGCCAACCGCGGGGAAATCGCCCTCCGGGTGATGCGCACACTCCGCGCCATGGGCATCCCCAGTGTCGCCGTCCATTCCGAGGTGGACGACACCATGCCCTTTGCCCGCTATGCAGACGAAGCCATCCTGATCGGACCGGCCACGGCTGCCGAGAGCTATCTCGTGTTTGACCGCATCCTTGAAGCCGCCAAGGTCACCGGGGCGGACGCCATTCATCCAGGCTATGGCTTCCTCAGCGAAAACGCCGAATTCGCCGAAGCCGTCGAACAGGCCGGCCTCACCTTCATCGGTCCCCGCCCGGACAGCATCCGAACGATGGGCGACAAGCTGTCCGCCAAGGACGCGGTCGCCCGACAGGATGTGCCATTGGTGCCCGGCTCCGACGGCGAGGTCACCGACCTCGACGCAGCGGAACGACTGGCCGCCGAGATCGGCTTCCCGGTCATGGTCAAGGCCAGTGCCGGTGGGGGCGGCAAGGGCATGCGGGTCGTCCATGACCCCGCCCGGTTGCGGGGCGAAACCGAACGCGCCATGAGTGAGGCCCGGAGCGCCTTCGGCAATGGCGCCGTCTTCCTCGAGCGCTTCGTGACGGAACCGAGGCACATCGAAATCCAGGTCCTGTGCGATGCCTACGGAAATGGCGTCCACCTGTTTGAACGCGAATGCAGCATTCAACGTCGGCACCAGAAAGTCGTCGAGGAAGCGCCAAGCGCCCTGCTCGATGATGCCCTCCGCGACCGGATGGGACAATGCGCCTTGGACTGCGCCCGGGCCTGCGGCTATGTCGGGGCCGGAACGGTGGAATTCCTTGTCGACGCGGACCGCAACTTCTATTTCCTCGAAATGAACACCCGCCTCCAGGTAGAGCATCCCGTGACGGAGATGATCACCGGGGTCGACCTTGTCGAGGAACAGATTCGGATTGCCCGGGGAGAGCAGCTGCGCCTGACACAGGACCAGCTGCGCATCCAGGGACATGCCATCGAGCTCCGGGTCTATGCCGAGGACGTCCCTGCGGGGTTCCTCCCCTCCACAGGCATCCTCACCACCCATGTCGTTCCGGAAGGCCCCGGAATCCGAGTCGATGCCGGGGTCGAAGAAGGCGACGTCATCTCGATCCACTACGACCCGATGATCTCCAAGCTGTGCGCCCACGGCATGAATCGGACCCAGGCCATTGAACGGCTCCGCCGAGCCATTGACGAGTACCTCATCCAGGGCCTGGAAACGACCCTAGAATTCGGACGGTATGTCTTGGATCACGACGCCTTTGTCTCCGGTCGCTTCGACACCGGCTTCGTCGGTGCCCATTTCGATGCCGAACAGTTCGAAGCCTACCGCGCCGATGCCCGCGCCGCGCAGGATTGGAGCGCAGCCGCGGCGGCCTTGGCGGTGGCGACTCCCGCCCCAACCGGGGCATCCGGCGCGTCAACCGACGGTCGAAACGGGTCCTGGAAACAGCGGTTTGCCGACTGAATCCACCACCCAAAAGGCAACTTTCCGGCGCGAATTCCGTTTCAGACCCGCGATGACGCGGATGCCGTTCTTCCTGATCAACCCGGGACTGTCTTTGATGGTCTCGGTGCTGCTGGCATCCCCCACCTCAGCGCAGACGACGCCGGTCGACAGCCTGCCGCCCCTCGTCCATCTCGAGGTCGCGGAAGTCACCTCCCTGCCTTCGATTCCGTGCGACCACCGAATCCAGCCCGGATCGCGGCGCTACAGCCGCCTCGAAAAGCGCGTCCTGAAGGTCTGGCCCTACGCCGATTTCGCCGGCCGGGCCATGGACAGTCTCGAGATCGAAATGGCCGGCATCGCCACCAAGAAGGAACGCCGGGCCCTTGTCGACCGCAAGGAACAGGAACTCAAGGCGCGCTTTGAAGGGGAACTCCGGCGACTCACCATTCGGGAAGGCGTCATCCTCATTCGGCTCATCGACCGGGAAGCGCACCGCACGACTTTCGGGGTGGTGCAGGAACTCAAGGGCCGACTCAGCGCCTTCATGTGGCAGGGCCTGGCCCGGCTGTTCGGCCATGACCTCAAGAGCGAATACGACGCCTCGGGAGAGGACGCGGCCATCGAGCACATCCTGCACGCCCATGGCCTCGTTCAGGGACGGCCCGGCGAAACCGCCGGGGTCATGCCCCTCGATTGATTGTCCCCACTCCGGGAGACACCAACCGCCTGACCACCCCGTATCTTTGCGCGGCATGGAGAAGGCGTTCATCCTGTATGACCTCGAAGCCACCTG
>WTID01000066.1 GCA_011522855.1 Flavobacteriales bacterium | reverse complement strand
TGGGCCGGCATTGCCTTGACCAGCACCCTGTGGCGGCCGGACCCCACACCCAATGCCAACGCCCAGCACCTCGAGTGGGCCATGCTGGACCCGGGGACCACGGTCCACCTCGATGCCGATGGAGTCGCGAAGAACACCGTGGACACCCGCACCTTCTGGCTGGGAACCGACCGATTCGGCCGCGACTACCTGTCCCGTGTCGTGGCCGGGTCAGGGCTCTCCCTCTCGGTCGGCCTCGTCGCCGTGCTGATCTCCCTGCTCATCGGGATTCCGCTGGGCGCCTTTGCCGGCTACCTCGGCGGCCGGTTCGACGATGCCGTCAGCTGGCTGCTCCAGGTCATGTGGAGCATCCCGACCCTCCTGCTCGTGCTCGCCATCACGCTGGCTTTCGGCAAGGGGTTCCAACAGGTCTTCTTGGCCATCGGCCTGTCGATGTGGGTGGAGGTCGCCAGGGTGGTCCGCGGACAGGCCCTCGCCCTGCGCCACGTCGAATGGGTGGAGGCCGGCCGGGTGCTGGGCCTCTCGACCCCGCGGATCGTGGTGGGCCACATCCTGCCCAACCTGGCCGCCCCCATTGCGGTCATCGCCTCGGCCAACTTCGCGGCCGCCATCCTCATCGAGGCCGGCCTGAGCTTCATGGGCGTCGGGGCCCAGATTCCCATGCCGAGCTGGGGCAACCTCATCCGCGACCATTATGGAGCCATCCTCACCGGACACGCCCATCTTGCCCTCATTCCCGGAGCCTGCATCGTCTCCCTCGTGCTGGCCTTCAACGCCTTGTCCAACGCCCTCGCCCGACACGCCTCGAGCCGAACCGAATCCTGATGAACGCCGACTCCCGACTCTACGTTTCCGGCCACCGCGGCATGGTGGGCAGCGCCCTCTGCCGGGCCCTCGCCGCCGCCGGCCTGCCCGACCCCATCACCTTCACGAGCAGCGAACTCGACCTGCGGGACCAGGCCGCCGTCCGCGCCATGATGGAACGCGAACGGCCCACCCACGTCTTCGTTGCCGCGGCCAAGGTGGGAGGCATCCACGCCAACAACGTCTACCGGGCGGACTTCCTCTATGACAACCTCATGATCGAGGCCAACCTGATCCAGGCCGCCCATGAGGTCGGGGTCGAGAAGTTGCTGTTCCTCGGCTCCAGTTGCATCTACCCGAAGCTCGCCGACCAGCCCCTGGTCGAGGACGCCCTGCTGACCGGGGCGCTCGAACCGACCAACGAGCCCTACGCGATCGCCAAGATTGCGGGCATCAAATTGTGCGAGGCCTACCGGGACCAGCACGGGTCGAACTTCATCTCGGCCATGCCGACCAACCTCTACGGTCCGGGCGACAATTACGACCTGCAGAACAGCCACGTCGTTCCCGCCCTCATCCGCAAGTTCCACGAGGCCAAGGTGAACGGGGACCCGACCGTGACCTGCTGGGGCACCGGGTCGCCCCGCCGCGAGTTCCTCCACGTCGACGACCTCGCCGAAGCGTGTCTGTTCCTCATGAAGGAGTACGACGGCAAGGCCTTCGTCAACGTCGGCACGGGATCGGACCTCCCCATCAAGGAACTGGCGGAACTCATCTCCCGCATTGTCGGATACGAGGGGGACATCGTCTGGGACACCGACAAACCCGACGGCACGCCCCGCAAACTGATGAACTGCGACCGCATCCACGCGCTGGGCTGGACCCACAGGATCGGACTCGAAGAAGGGCTGCGTGCCGTCTACGAGGAATACCGCCGCAACCCCGATTCCGCCCGCGCCAAATGACCGGCCCCCGGCCCCTCCTCCGCGTCACCCTCCTGGCCGTCTCCGCGGTCCTGATGGCGTGGAATGCGGCCGGCCAGATCATCGTCCCCGACCGCCTGCAGGGCGGCGCCCGCATGGACGCGTTGGTCACCCCGGCCGATCAAGGCGTGCTCGCCTTCGACACCGTGAGAACCCTCCCGGCCGAGGCGGGCGGCCGCGACACCTGGTGGCATCGCCACGCGCTCTTCTCCGACGGCGCGGTTCAGGTCGCCATGGATCCGGTGGTCGACTACGCCCGGGACTGGCGCCGAAGCGGCTCGGCAACGGAGGACGCCGAACCCGAATCGGGTTTCCGAAACATCCGGGGCGTCCGCTACTCCGGCTCCATCGACGGCACCCTCGGCTTCGGGGGGAAGGTGCTCGAGATGCAACGGACCTTGGTTGGACCCGAAACAGAATGGGTGCTGGCCGCACAAGGCTACCCCGGCATGGGACCGGGCAAACTGCGGCCAGCGGGCAATGGCCTCTCCGGCATCGACCACAGCCTGGCCGAAGTGTGGTTCGACCTGCACGCCACGGACCGCATCCGCCTGCAGTGGGGATTGGGCTCAGTCGGCATGGGACCGGGCACCCGGAACCTCCTCTGGAATGCGGACATGGCGCCCGCCCCCTATCTCCTTGTCGATGTGGACCTCGGCAAGGGGTGGCATTACCGTTGGCTCCAGAGTCGGCAACGGTCCACCCAGCGGCTCCTGGCCGATGGCGCGCGGGAAGGGCGGTACGCTCCCCTCGGGATGGGGGTCCGCAGCCTGGGGAAGTCCTTTTCCGTGGGCGCGTCCCGGCTCCATGTGAACTGGGTCGTGGCCCAATGGACCGATGTGCTCGACCGAGGCAATGACCGCTCGGCCCTGGCAGACTGGGGGCTGGCCCTGGCCCCTTGGGGACTGCCTTCCGCCGGAGATACCGCACGTCCACAGTTCCTGGCGGGACACCACGGACTGGATGTCCAATGGCGCCGGACGCGATCCACATGGTACGGTCAGATTCGATTCGCCCCGTGGCTGGACGACCGCTATGAAGGCAGTCAAAGTGCCCACGCCATGGTCGGCCATGTCCGGCACGGCGAACGGTGGACGGTGTGGACCGAGTTTGCTCCAACCGCGGCCTTGGCGCCCTCGTCCCTCGATCCCGCCTCCAGCGGAGGCAACCTGGGCACCCGGTCCCTGTCGAGCCTCCAGCCCGATTGGGTGCAAGGGATGGAATGGCGTCCCGGCGGCGTGACCCTTGCCGCCGAGGTGGGGCGATTGAGTGAAGGAATGAGCTGGAAAACGACGGTTTCTCTCCCCTCCATCACGGCCGATGTGGGTGACAAAAAGACCAGAGCTGACCGAAAAGCGCAATGGCCCAACCGGTGCTTGCCCGCCCTCGTTCCCCTGTCTCCCTTCCTCTCCATCATGGGCATTTCCGGCACGGGCAGCCTGTGGTGGAGCGCAGGCGTCTCGAGCCCGGTTACGAATTCCCGCAAGACCCATTGACGACCTGCTGTAGGAATGTTCGCGTCCACAAATTTCATGAAACGATAAGGTGCCAATCAGCCTATACTCGAGACAAACAATCTTATATTCACCATGACCAAAATCATGCTTGCCTTCATTGCCTCACTTGCTGTCGTGATGTTGGGGATGCCTTCGCTGATTCGCCTGGCGGTTCAAAAGAACCTTCTGGACGACCCTTCTGAGGACCGAAAGGTCCACACGCGAAGTGTGCCCCGGCTGGGTGGAGTATTGGTCTTCATTGGCACCTTGGTCACCACCACCATTCTCGTCAGCCCGGAAGGTGACACCGCTGTGTCCTTCCTCCGACTGGCCGCCGCCGCCACCATCTTGTTCTTCCTCGGCCTCAAGGACGACCTGGCCGAGCTGGACCCGCTGAAAAAGCTGGCCGTCCAAGTGGCCGTGGGCGCCATCCTCATCTTCGGTGGTGGCTTCATGGTCCACGACTTCGCCGGCCTCTTCGGCGTGGGCGCCCTGAGCCCCTGGGTGGCCATTCCCTTCTCCCTGTTCGTCTACATCGTCGTGGTCAACTCGGTCAACCTCATTGACGGCATCGACACCCTTGCCGGCGGCTACGGCTTCCTCGTGGCCATCTCCTGTGCCCTCTGGTTCCAGCTCACCGGCCAGACCGACTTTGCCATCCTGTGCCTTTCCCTCGCCGGCTCCCTGGCCGGATTCATCCTGTTCAACATCACGCCCGCCCGCATCTTCCTCGGGGACAGCGGTTCGTTGATCCTCGGCATGTTCATCTATGTCATGGCCACGAGCATCATGTCCACGCCCCTTGAGCAAGTGCCCGCCATCTGGGCCCACCGCTCCATGCCGGTGCTGGCGATGACCATGCTGAGCTACCCGTTGGTGGACACCCTGCGGGTTTTCACCCTTCGCGTGCTCCAAGGACGCTCTCCCTTCTCCCCTGACCGCAACCACCTCCACCATCGGATGCTGGGTCTCGGCCTCACGCACCTCCAGGCCGCCTTGGTGATCCACACCTATACGGCCCTCATGGTCGGACTGGGATTCGTCATGCCCGCCATGGCCCCCACCCAAGCCTTCTTCATCCTGCTCGGTGTGGCCTTTTTGTTGCCCGTCGCCCTGCTCATCGCGGAAAAGGTGGTCTTGCGGGTGCGCGCGATGCGCCGCAAAGGGCTGCGGGCCTCCTGAGCCCCCGGGACGTCTTAGGTTTGCGATGATGGGCAAACCGCTCTTTTTTCTTCTTCTGTTGACGCTGGGCACCCAGGCCCTCGCCGTGGATTCCCTCGACGTCTTCGTTGGAGATCAGGAAGCCGCGTTGGATTCCTCAGAACGGTCCCTCAGCGCGTCCGTGTCCCTCCATCAGGTCGGCGTCGCCTCGACGCTGGAAGGGGAAACCACCCTGACCGGGTTCGTCTCCACCTCCCTCTCGATGACCCACGACCGGTGGGCGGGCCAACTCCACTTCGACGACCTGCGGAATGCCGGGACGTTCTTCCGGCGGGCCATGGAAGCGGGATGGGACCACCGCGGAGAATCCGGGCGCAACGCCT
This sequence comes from Flavobacteriales bacterium, assembly GCA_011522855.1. Taxonomy (GTDB): domain Bacteria; phylum Bacteroidota; class Bacteroidia; order Flavobacteriales_D; family Sanyastnellaceae; genus UBA8752. Next base: position 1,086 of record WTID01000066.1, on the reverse strand, counting down.
CCCGGTTGCGCGCCCGGTGGGATTGGCAGCCCCTCCCCTCGGTGGGCGTGGCGGTCGGCCGGGACACCCTCAGTGAGGGCTGGGGCCTCCGGTCCCTGTTTCGGGGACGGCACAACGCCCCCACCCCGTTCGCCCAGATCGCCCTCGACGGCGGAGGGCGGCTACGCTACCGGCACCGCATCGAGGCCCTGCAAGGCGACCGCCACATCGACTGCTGGACGGGAGCCGAGGGCGATCCCCGCACCTGGGTGCCGCCTTCCGGACCGATCCGGGCGGGCATCGAACGCATGGTCGTCTCCCACCGCGTGGAGGTCGATTTCGGCCGGCGCCTCACCGGCGCCCTGTGGGGGGCTGTGGTGTGGAATGTCGAGGACGGCGCGCGCGCGCTCGAGCCGCATTACCTCATGCCCCTGACGAGCCTGCGGCCCACCGAATACGCCCAAGGCAGCTCCGACAACGCCCTCGTGGGACTCGAAGGGCGGATCAAGCTCGGCCAGGATTGGGGACGGCGACCCCGGACCCTCTACGGCCAGTTCCTCCTCGACGAGCTCATCGTCTCCGAACTGCTGGGCGGCACCGAATGGTGGGGCAACAAGTTCGCCGCCCTCGGCGGCCTCCGTTGGGACACCCGGTGGGGCGGATGGCAGTGGGAGGTTTCCGCGGCCCGGCCCTGGACCTACAGCCATTTCACGCGCACCGCCGCTTACCTCAACGGCATCACCCCGCTCGCCCATCCCCTCGGAGCCAACTTCGTGGAAACGGCCTGGGCGGGCCATTGGCAATCGGGCGCCTGGCAGATCCATGCCCGCCTGACCGCATCCATCCGGGGGGATGACCCCACCGGCGAGACCCCCACGGGATCCCTGCCCCAGGTCGGCGACATCCGGCGGACAGAAGACCAATACGCGTGGCTCAACGGCACGCAGCGCCGGCGCACCGTCGCCTTCCTCGACGTCGCCCGGGACCTTCAGCTGGCTGAGGACGTGGCCATCACCGCCTATGTCCAGGCCGCCGTGGGCCGGGAAACCGCCCCGCTCGATGGCCTGGCCCCGGAACGGGAGATGTGGATTTGCCTCGGCCTCCGGA
>WTID01000238.1:4309-5952 GCA_011522855.1 Flavobacteriales bacterium | reverse complement strand
GACGGCAGCTGCGAATTCGACAGCTGTTCAGGCTGCATGATCCTGTTTGCCTGCAACTACGACCCGGAGGCCACCTTCCCGGCCAATTCGACCTGCGACTTCTTCGGATGCTGCGGCGATCCGGATGCCGACAACTACACGCCCGATGCCTCGCCGCTGGCGGTCTTCGGATGCGAGTACGGCACGGCGGGCCAGCCGGCCAGCTTGACGGGATGCGACCTGACGATTGCCTGCAACTACGGCGATCCGACCGAGCCTTGCGAGTTTGACTCCTGTGCCGGTTGCACCGATCCCGAGGCCTGCAACTACGATCCGGACGCCACGCTCCCGACGACCTGCTTGACTCCGGAGGACACCTACGGGGTGGACTTCGTGGACTGCGATGGCAACTGCCTCGCCGACAGCGACGGCGACGGCCTCTGCGATGCGCAGGAGTTGGACGGCTGCATGGACGCCCTGGCGTGCAACTTCGATCCGCTCGCCACCCAGGACGACGGATCCTGCGAGACGTCGAGTTGTGGAGGGTGCATGGATGCCTCGGCCTGCAACTACGACGCCGACGCCGAACTCAGCGACGGAAGCTGCGACTACCTCGGTTGCATCGGCTGTCTGGATCCGCAGGCGTGCAACTACGACGCCGACGCCACGGTGTCCGACAACAGCTGCACCTTCCCACTGAGCTTGCTGCGCGACTGCGCTGGAGACTGTATCCACGACACGGACGGCGACGGTGTCTGCGACGAGCAGGAAGTCGAGGGCTGCACGGACCTCGAGGCCTGCAATTTCCAGTCGCTCGCCACGGAGGACAATGGATCCTGCGATTACCTGAGCTGCAAGGGCTGTACGGTGCCGGAGGCCTGCAACTACGATCCGCAGGCGACAGACAGCGACGGTTCTTGCGAGTTCTCAAGCTGTCTGGGCTGCACCTATCCGGATGCATTGAACTACGACCCGAATGCGACACAGGACAGCGGCATCTGCCTCTTTGATGCGCCCCCGGCCAACACGTGCCCGGGAGACTTCACCGAGGACGGCAACATCAGCATCGCCGACCTGCTCGACTTCCTGATTGTCTTCGGCTCGGCCTGCGACTGACCCACACACCAAACCATGCTTCGAAGGGGCCGTCCATCCGGGCGGCCCTTTCTCATGTCCGGAATTCGGGATTACTCGCGGATGATCTCCAACATGCCTTCGGCAGAGCCGCTCTGGCTGTCCCCGCAGGTGGAGGTGTAGTCGACCACGTAGTAGTAGGCGCCGGCCGAGAGCGGGTCACCGCCATTGCCGTTGCCATACCACCGGATCGGGGTGCCGGAGGCGAAGCCGTTGCCGGCATTGGTGTAGACCACCTGGCCCCAGCGGTTGTAGACCCGCAGGGCGTAGTTGGTCAGCACGCTCAGCGCCTCGACGTCGGGCAGGTCGGCGAGGAAGGGATACCAGCTGTCGTTCTTGCCGTCGTTGTTGGCGGTCAGGATGTTGGGGAAGGTCAATGAGCTGATGTCGACCCCGAAGTCCTCGCCCTCGACCGCATCCACGGTGAGGCTGCTCGAACATCCGGTCTCCTGCCATTCGACGGTGACCTCATAGGTGCCCGCCGCGTCGATGATGGGGCCGATGGAGCCGGTGGCGGGGGAGACCCCCAT
>WTID01000238.1:0-4209 GCA_011522855.1 Flavobacteriales bacterium | reverse complement strand
GTAGCCGGTCTCCGGGAAGACCCCGGTGAAGCTGACGGTGTCGACGGCGACGGTGAATTCCTGCTCGGCGGTGCACAGCCCGTCCTCGTATTCGACGACCAAGGTGAAGTCACCGGGCTGGCTGATGGTCGCCAGCGCATTGTTGGCCGAGACGGCGCCTTGCGGCCCGAACCACAGGAACTCGAGGGGTCCGGGGAAGTTGGAGGTGCCGATGACGCCCACCTCGTCGCTGAGGCAGGTGATGTCGGACAGCCCGACCACATTGGCCACCATCTCCTCGACGGTGAGCTGGAGCGTGTCGATGACGTCGATGCCGCATTGGTCGGTGTAGGTGACCGTATAGACCAGCGGCTCCGTCAGGCCTTCCGGCGGAATGCAAATGGGGGAGGAGACCGTCGCATCGCTGAGGTAGTCCGCGGGGCTCCACGTGGCCGTTCCGTCCGGGCTGGGGACGTTGAGCTGGACCTCGGCGCCGGGACAGATGTAGCTCTGCTCGGCACTGCCGAGGATGTTGGCCGACAGGCAGACGGTCTGGACGTTGTCCGCGCCCCCGGTGCTGGCCGTGAAGCCGAAGTAGACCTGGTTCTGTCCGAAGAAGATGTCGTCGACGAGGTCGACAAAGCCTTCGAGCCGCAACTCGCAATCGAAGTAGACGCGAACGATCTGGGCGTCCGGATCCCACGTCACGCGGCCCTCGTGGTCCTCCCCATCCTCGATGTTGTCGTCGAAGGCGTCGGCCTGCACCGGCCCGGCGATGGCGGTGGCCGCATTGTGGTCCACGCTGCCGTTGGACACCATCGCGATGTGGTCGCCCGCCGGGTCCCCGTAGTTGCCGTTCTGCCAGGTGTCGAATTCCACGGCAAAGGCCGGCTGGAAATCGGTCCCGAGGAACCCCAGGCCGCCGCCGCTTTCCCCGAGGGCATCCGTGCCCACCGTTTGGAGCACGAAGCAGATGCCATCGGCGCCGCCGCTGTCGTCGGTCCCGAGGTTGAGCGTGAACTGGAGGTCGAGCGGCTGGTTGAGGTCCACCTGGTCGGCGTACCAGACGCTGCCGTTCTGGGTGTTGATCGCGGGGGTCAACTGATAACAGTCTTCGCCCGTCACCACGGCATCGCCGTTGAGGTAGTACACCGGCTCATCCTGCGCCACCACACGCGGCAGGGTCACTCCGAGGATGAATGCCCCGATTGTCATGGCCTTCACAGCCTTGCCCTTCATCATGCCCCCAAGTTAATCGGCCTTCCGAGCCCTTCCGAACACCCTCCCGACACCCTTCAGCGGTGCCTTGTGGATTCGAGAATGGGGCTGTTGAGCAGGCTTCATAGCCGTCTTTCGGCCATTGAATCGCTCATATCGCCATTGGGAAGGGAGTCAGTCGCATTTAGCACGGTGTTGAAATCTGTGAGTCAGGATTATACATCGCCCGCAATATTTTTCGCGTCCACAACCGAACCATGCGATTCCACACTTACCTCTTGGCCCTTGCCGCCGGCATCGGGCTCCTGTTTTCCTCCGTCAACGCCCAGCAGCAGATTGCCGTCAACGCGGCCTCCGCTCCTGAAGGGTACGGCATCGAAGTCGAAGTCATCAACGAGAACATTGGCATCCTCGTTGGTGCGCTCGGTGTGACCGATCTGACGGGCTACAGCACGACGCACATCTATGTAACGACCGATGGGCCGACGGACTTCCTGTCCTCCGTGTCCGGAGATGCGACGAATCCGACCTATGTCGAGACCACGACGAACTTCTACCATGCCGCACTCGGTGCCGGTGTCCCGAATGGCATCAACAGCCTGCTCTTCCCGGTCTACCCGGACCTCGCCTACGACAGTTGGGTGACGATTGGTCTGACGGGCACGCCGAATGCCCTCGCCGGTGAGGCCAACGTGAGCACGGTACAGTCTACGGACAACCCCTGGTTCACCAACTTCGATCCGGGCGGTGGCCTCCCGGGTGGCAACATCTCCATCGACGACGGAATCGGTGGTGCATGGTATGCCTTGAACGGCGACGCCAACGGTGTGGCCGGCGATGACCTCAAGGTGCTGGCTGGTCAATTCACCACCACGGGTGAAATCAGCGGACAGATTTACGTCCAGGTGTTCATCGATGGCGATGGTTCCGATGAATTCCGCGACACGTTCTACTTCGGCGCTGGTGTTCCCGGCTGTACCGATGAGACGGCCTGCAACTACGATGCTGAAGCCACCTCCGATGATGGCAGCTGTGCCTACCCGGACGCGACCAACGTCGATTGCGACGGCAACTGCCTGAACGACGCTGACACCGATGGCATCTGCGATGAGGACGAGATTCCCGGTTGTGAGGACGAGACCGCCTGTAACTATGATGCAAGCGCCACGGACGACGACGGTTCCTGCACCTATGCGGATGCCGGCTACGACTGTGACGGCAACTGTCTCGCCGACGACGATGAGGACGGAGTCTGCAATGAGTTCGAGGTGCCCGGTTGTGACGACGACACCGCGTGCAACTATGACGCTTCCGCCACGGACAATGACGGTTCCTGCACCTATCCGGATGCCGGTCTCGACTGCGACGGCAACTGCCTCGAGGATGCAGACAGTGACGGGGTCTGCGACGGCGACGAGGTGCCCGGGTGCGACGACGACACGGCGTGCAACTACGATGCCTCGGCCACGGACAACGATGGTTCCTGCACCTATCCGGACCAGTACTACGACTGTGCCGGAAACTGCATCAACGACAGTGACAGCGACGGCATCTGCGACGAGCTGGAGACGGTCGGTTGTACGGACGATACGGCCTGCAACTACAGCGCTGCGGCCACCGAGGACGATGGCTCCTGTTTCTACGCAGAGACCTACTACGATTGCAGCGGCAACTGCTTGAATGATGCCGATGACGATGGTGTCTGTGATGAGCTGGAGATCGCCGGTTGTGACGATGACACCGCCTGCAACTTCGATGCGGCCGCCACCGACAACGACGGATCCTGCACCTACGCGGAGCAGTACTACGACTGCGACGGCAACTGCCTCAACGACAGCGACAGCGATGGCGTCTGCGACGAGCTGGAGATTCCGGGCTGCCAGGACGACACGGCCTGCAACTACAACGAGGCAGCCACGGACGATGACGGTTCCTGTACCTACGCCGAGCAGTACTACGATTGCGACGGCAACTGCGTCAACGACAGCGACGAAGACGGCGTCTGTGACGAGCTCGAAGTGGAGGGCTGCACGGAAGACGGCGCCTGCAACTACGATGCGGCCGCTACCGACAACGACGGGTCCTGTGAGTACCTGAGCTGCGCCGGATGTACCGACGCCACGGGCTGCAACTACGACGACGAGGCCACCATCGACGACGGGTCCTGCACCTACGTCGACGGCATCTGCGAGACCTGTGAGGACGGTGTGATCGTGGACAACGATGCCGACGACGACGGCGTCTGCAACGACGACGAGATTGTCGGTTGCCAAGAGGCTGAGGCCTGCAACTACGACCCGGCCGCCACGGACCCGGCTCCCTGTGACTACCCGATCGACCTCTACGGCGTCGACAACGTCGACTGCGACGGCGAGTGCCTCAACGACACCGACGGCGACGGCGTGTGCGACGAGGACGAGATCGTGGGCTGCCAGGAAGAAGACGCCTGCAACTATGACGCCACCGCAACCGATGCCGGCACCTGCGACTACCCGATCGACCTCTACGGCAAGGACTACGTGGACTGTGACGGCAACTGCCTGAACGATGCCGACGGAGACAGCGTCTGTGATGAGGACGAGATCGCCGGTTGCCAGGACGACACGGCCTGCAACTACAACCCCGCCGCTACCGACGAGGACGGCAGCTGCACCTACCCGGACGAGTTCTACCTCGACTGTGACGGCAACTGCATCAACGACGAGGACGGCGACGGCCTCTGCGACGAGGTGGAAGCCCTGATCCCGCCGGCCTACAACCCGGACTGGAACGGAGACTACTGCTACACGGTGGCCGACCTGACCCACCTGCTCTGCCTCTTCGGCGTGTGCGGTGCGGACACGACCGGTGCCGAAGGCTACAACCCGTTCTTCCAGGAGGACTCCTGCTTCTCCGCCTTCGACCTCACGCCGTTCCTGACCCTCTACCAGACCTGTCTCGAGGTCCCGGAGGAGCAACCCGCCAACGACAGCGATGGCGACGACGGCATGAACGACGACGGCGTCATGGACG
>WTID01000118.1 GCA_011522855.1 Flavobacteriales bacterium | reverse complement strand
ACAGGGCTCCCTGGCTCACACCGTCGACCACGAGCTCACCGCTGTAGAAGAACCAAGCGCTACCTCCGTAGTTCTCGTTCTTGTTGTTGGCGCCCTCACCGATCTGCAGACCGTAGTAAGCGTTCATCGGCTGGTGGGCCAGGTCGAACGAGGAACCGGCGAAGGTGCCCGTACCCGTCATGGTACCATTGTCCATGATGTAGTAGATCCACTCGGTCCAGATCTCGATGCCCGGGAAGATGTCGGCGCAGTCCTTCTTGTAGTTCTGCATTCCCGGCAGGGCGAGCCACTCGTTCCAGTCGTGACCGCCCTCGTAGGTGGCTTCGAAGATGAAGCCGCCGCCGTTGCCGTCCTCGGTGTCGAGCACGATGTGCATCGTGCTGTCCGGAGCGATTTCGATGAGGCTGCTGCCCCCCTCCACGAGCGTGAAGGATTCGCCGTTCGGGAAGTTGAACAGGCGGATGGCCTCCGGATCGCGGTCGTCACAGGTCTCCCCGTTCTCGGTGGCCTCCGGATCGGCCGGCATGCAGTAGTTGGCGATGTCCTCGGTCGGCAGGTAGCCGCTCTCCACGGAGGAGAAGTCGAGCGTCACTTCGCTGTCGCAGTTGTCGGCGTACTCCACATCGCAGGCATCCGGAATCTGGATGAAGTCGAAGATGTCGTTGATGCCGTTCTGGTTGTCATCACCGCAGGCGTACTCCACGACCTCGCCGTTGGCGATGTCACAGGTGGCCGTGAACTGCGGGGCCATCTCGTCGAGGACCGTGATGTCCTGGCTCGTGGTCACCGTGTTCTCGTTGCCACAGTCGTCCGTGGCGACGCTGGTCCAGGTCCGCGTGAACGTGTAGCTGCCCTCGGCGCTGCCGTCTCCGTCGTCACAGGTGTAGACGTTGGGGCTGTCGCTGTAGGTCAACACGTTGGCCACGTCGCTGTCGCAGTTGTCGTCCGTCGTGATGGCCGGCACTCCCGTGGCGGCATCGCTGCGGTCCGTCTCACACTCGCCATCGAGGAAGAGCGTGACCGGATCGAGGGTCTCGATGGTCTGGCTCGGGTCGATGTTGTCCTGCAACGTGATCAGCTGGTCCACGCTCGTGGAGGTGCTGTTGCCGCAGTCGTCGGTGACGGTGAAGTTGAACGTCCGCGTGAAGACATAGCTGCCGTCCAGCTGGTCGTCGTCTCCGCTGCAGGTGTACTCCGGAGCGCTGTCGCTGTAGTCGGTCTCGACCGTGAGGTCGGAGTCGCACCCGTCGGAGGAGGTCTGCGTGGCGTAACCGAGCGCGTCCGTGCTCAGGTCGGCCTCACAGTTCTCGTCGAGCTCCACCACGGCGTCGGCCGGGGCCTCGGCGCTGAGTTCCGGAGCGGTCACGTCGGACACGGTGATCGTCTGAGTGTGCGAGTCGCTGCTCGTGTTGCCGCAGTCGTCGGTGGCCGTGGCCGTCCACGTCCGCGTGAACGTGTAGCTGCCCTCGGCGTTGCCGTCGGAATCGTCACACGTGTACTCCAGAGCGGAGTCCTCGTAGGTGATGTCGATGGCGACGTCGCTGTCGCAGTTGTCCGTGGCAGAAGCCGTGGCCTCACCCGCGGAGCCCGGAGCCGTGTCGACGGTGCAGTCGGCCGCGAGGTCGGCGGCGTAGTCGGCCGGACCGGCAATGGTCACCATCGGATCGATCTCGTCGTTGACCGTGAACTGCTGGTCGTGGGTCTGGGTCGTCTCATTGCCGCTGTCGTCACAGGCGATGGCGGTCCAAGTCCGCGTGAACGTGTAGCTGCCCTCGGCCGTGCCGTCGGATCCGTCACAGGTGTACAGCGGAGCGCTGTCGCTGTGGTAGATGCTGATGGTCACATCGCCGTCGCAGTTGTCGGTGGCGGAGGCCGTCACCATGTCGAGGCTCAGATCTGCATCGCAGGCGGCTCCGAGGAGCTCCACGCGGTCGGCCGGCCAATCCACCGTCATGGACGGAGCGATGGCATCGAGGACCGTAATCGTGTGCTCGCAGTAGCTGTTGGCCTTCCAGTTCTCATTCTCACAGGCGTCTTCGGCGTAGAAGACACGGGTGAACTCGTAGGAACCGTTGTGCTCGGCATCGTCGGCACCGTAGAGGTAGTCGGCACCGTCGGTGTCGCAGGCGCTCGGCAGGTCCATGAAGCTGATGTCCTCGAACCACACGTCCGGGTTGGCGTCGCAGTTGTCGGTCACGGTGGCCATGCCGGTCACATCCGTACTGACGTCCGTGCTGCAGTTCTCATCCAGGTAGACCGTGATGTCCTCCGGACAGAAGTCGAACTCCGGTGCGAGGGTGTCCACCGTGGCCACATACTGGATGGCGCTCTCCGCCTGGTTGCCGCAGTCGTCGAAGGCGGTCCAGATCCGGACGTAGGTGCCGGGGCAGGAACCGGACGTCAGGAAGGCCATGGAAATCTCATAGGTCAACTCGCTGTCGCAGTTGTCGCTGGCGTGCAGCGGCAGGACGCTCGTGTCGTACGGATCCGGCATGTCACCGCAGGTGATGGGCGCCGGGTAGAGCTCGTCGGGGTTGCCGTCGAACATCGGGGCCTCCTCATCCGTGAAGGTGATGACCTGATCACAGCTGAGCGTGGTGGTGTTGCCACAGTTGTCCTCGGCGGTCACCGTGAACGTCCGCGTCAACGTGTAGCTGCCCTCGTCGGCACCGTCGCCACCGCTGCAGTCGGCCTCGGCCACGGCCACATCGCTGTAGGTGTAGGACACGGCGACGTCTCCGTCACAGTTGTCACTGACCTCCCAGCTGGGCTCACCGTTGGTGCCAATGCTCAGGTCACCGTCCGCGAAGCAGACGTTGGCGTACATCTGGTCGGCCGGGCACTCGATGGAGAGCGCGGGGCTCGTGGTGTCCTGGACTTCGATGGTCTGGCTCTGCTCGTGCGTGTTGCCGGCGCAGTCCGTGGTGGACCAGGTGCGGGTCAAGGTGTACGTGTCCTCGCAAGCGCCGTCCGTGCGGACCTCACCCAGGTAGGCGATGTCCACGGCCGGATCGCAGTTGTCCGAGGCGGCCAGCGTGGCGAGATCGGCCACGGCGGGCACGGCGTCACACTCGACGGTCGCATCGGCCGGGAAGGCCGTGAACTCCGGAGCGGTCGTGTCCTCGATGGTGATGTACTGGATGTGCTCGGCGTAGTTGCCGGCGCAGTCCGTCGTGCTGTAGGTCCGCTTGATGGTGTACTCCTGCAGGCACGGTGTCGTGAGGATGAGGTCGGTGTAGCTGACCTCGGCCTCGGCGTCGCAGTTGTCCATGGCCTCGGCGTGCATGCCGTCTCCCGGCGTGAACTCCGGCACGGCGTAGAACTCGCCGAGCTCGTGCTGCACCGAGCCGGTCAGGCTGGCGTCGCTGCACTCGAGGGTGTAGTCCGCGGACGCGAGCGTGAACTCGGCAGGGGTCTGGTCGACCACCACCACGATCTGCTGGAACGTGTTGCTGTTGCCGCACATGTCGTAGGCGGTGTAGTCGATGATGTAGTCATCCCAGCAACCGGCGGAGAGCGGGGTGCACTCCACGTCCACGTGGCTCAACTCACAGTTGTCGGAGGCCGTGACGAGGCCGACGCTGTTCAGGTAATCATAGTCGCACGCGCCCCACAGATCGCACTCGAGCGTGTCCACGCCTTCGGCGAGGAAGGACGGAGCAATCAGGTCCTGGATGTCGATGCGCTGGTCGTCGCTGACGGCCGTGGCATTGCCACAGCTGTCCGTGGCCATGGCCGTCCAGGTCCGGATGATGCTGTAGCATCCCGTGCTGACGCTGTCCACGACCAGGTCGCTGTAATCGAGGCCGGTGTCGGCCAGATCACAGTTGTCACTGTAGGACGTGCCGGCCGTGCCCGTGTTGCTCGGGTCGAGATCGGCAAAGCAGAGGCCATTGACATTGAGGGTCACATCGGCCGGAGCGGTCACCGAGACGTCCGGAGCCGTGTTGTCCTCGATGGTGATGGCCTGTACGTGGTAGGTCTGGTTGCCGAAGCAGTCCGTGGCCACCCAGGTGCGGTTCAGGACGCGGCAGCTGCTGGCGGTGTACTCGGCCGTGGTCTGGCCCACGAGCTCCACGCACACATACACGGTGTTGCCGTCGGCGAAACCGGAGGTGTTCGGGTCGAACCCGGCGGCACATCCGTACTCGCTGTCGTCACAGTTGTCGGTGAAGAGCACGATTTCGGCGTCGGCCGGATTGTCCATCAGCCACTGGTCGCTCTCGTCGCAAGTGAGGGTGAGGTCCTCGCCACCGGACACGTAAGTCGGGGCGGTCGTGTCGTCACGCGTCACCATCTGCACGATTTCCGTGGCGATGTTGCACTGATCGTCGAAGGCGATGTAGTGGAACTCGACGTACTCGCCCTCCTGACAATCGGTGGCGAAGTCGCAGCTCGGCTCGAGCGTGGCGATCACGTCACCGGCGAAGCCCATGGCGTCCTCTCCTGCGATGGATCCGCTCCAGCTGAACCAGCCAGAGAATCCGTTGTCGTCGCAGTTGTGGTTGTTGGCTCCATCACCCAGCTGGAAGCCGAAGTACTCGCTGGCCGGCTGGTGGTTGAAGTGGAGCAGCGTTCCGAACTGCCAGGCTCCCGGTCCACCCACGGCGTAGGAAGCGGCGTTGTTCAGGGTGTACATCTGCCAGAGGTCCGTGTTCACGGTGCAGCCGTAGTCGTTCTTGAAGCCACCGGCCCAGTCGGCGCCCATGGTGCGGCCTTCGAAGAAGAGGTGAATCTCCAGGCGGAGGTCACTGTCGTCCGAATCCATCACGACACCCTCGAGGATGGCCGTGCCGTTCTCGAACTGCGTGAAGCTCACACCGCCATTGGCGACGTCCTCCACGAAGTAGTGTCCGAGGCTCATGTCTCCGTTCATGTCGTAGAACTGGAGGAGGGCGTCCGGACCGTTGTTGAAGTTCGGGTCGTCTCCGGCCGTCAGGGCGTTCCAGCCCTGCGTGGTGCCTCCACCGGTGCAGATCTGGTTGCGTCCGTCGGCGCGGCCCTTGACCGTCACCACCTCATCGAGTTCGAGGTCGTTGCAGGCAAAAGCGGTCACGTCGGCAGCCGTGGCGGCTTCGAGCTCGCTCTCACACTCCACGGTGTAGTCAGCGAGGTCACCGTCAATGTCAAGGCTGGCACATCCCAGGCAGGGGTCTGCGCTGTCCAGCGGGATCACGGCACCGAGACCGTAGAGGTAGCTGTTGCCGTTGAACTGGTAATGTCCGTGCTCCACCGGGAAGGCGTCGCCATCGGCGTTCACGAGGCGGGGCTCACCACCGGCTTCGGTGTAGGTGAACTCCTCACCGTAGTAGTTGGTGTACACACCACCTTCCGTCATGAGCTCGCAGAGCCCGGGGAAGACGTGGCCGATGATCAGGTCACCGAGCACTTCCTGGGACAGGGTGTTCAGGTTGTAACCGGCACCGTCCCAAGCCAGATCGGTCGGCAGGAAGATGGATCCGCACTCACCATCCTCGATGGCGCCTCCGACGAGGTCACCAAGACCGATCATGATGAGACCGGCGATAAGGTCGGTGGAGGGGCTCTCCAACGCATCATCGAGCAGGGCGGCCGAGCTGTCGAGCGGAGCACCGTCGGCGAGGGCCACCTCGATGGCACCGCCTTCCGGCGTCAGAAGCTCGTCCTCGTTGCAGATCTCGTCTCCGTCCAGATCGTTGAGGCAGCCTCCGTCACAGTCCACGTAACCGATGCCATAGAGGTCGATCGGGTACTCACAGGAGCCATCCTCGTTGTTGGCCTCCGCGAAGAAGTTGCAGGCCTCGGAGTCGGTACAACCTGAGATGATGCAGGTGCCGTCATCGACATCCGCGCCGCTGTAGTAGTTGTCGGCGATCGGGTTCGTGCAGCCCGTGCAGGAACCGTCGTCGTCCGTGGCAGAAGCATCGTAGTTGTTGGCGAGCTCGTCGGTACAACCGGGAATCTCGTCCTCGTCGCACACGCC
>WTID01000262.1 GCA_011522855.1 Flavobacteriales bacterium | reverse complement strand
GGTCGACCCTTTTCATCTGAGTTGCGGTGGCAGGACTCGAACCTGCGACCTTCGGGTTATGAGCCCGACGAGCTACCAACTGCTCCACACCGCGATCCATTTCCCGGCATCGGGACGGCGAAGATAGGCGTGACTCCTTTCTTTGCAACACGAATTCACCCCCCGTGTCCCAAACGAATGCAAACGCCGACCACAAGGCCGGCTTCGTGAACATCATCGGTTCCCCCAACGTGGGCAAGTCCACGCTCATGAACCGCCTCGTGGGCGAACGCCTCAGCATCATCAACGCCAAGGCCCAGACGACCCGTCACCGCATCATGGGCATCGTGAGTGGGGAAGATTGGCAAATCGTCTATTCGGACACCCCTGGCGTGCTCGACCCCGCCTACAAGCTGCAGGAGGGCATGATGAAGTTCGTCCGGACCGCCCTCCGCGATGCGGATGTCCTGCTCATCGTGACCACCCCGGAAGAGGAGACCCTCGCCCACCCGGAAACGTTGGAGAAGGTCCAGAAGATGGACATCCCGGTCCTGCTGCTGATCAACAAGATTGACCTGAGCGACCAGGCGGCCGTCGCCGAGCGGATCGCCCATTGGCAGTCCCTCGTACCGCGGGCCGAGATCCACCCGATCAGTGCCCTGCACGGATTCAATGTCGACCACCTCCTCGACCGCATCGTGGCCCTGTTGCCGGAATCCCCGGCCTTCTTCCCCAAGGACGAGATGACCGACAAGCCCATGCGCTTTTTCGTTTCGGAAATCGTCCGGGAGAAGATCCTCACTCATTGCAAGCAGGAGGTCCCCTACAGCAGCGAAGTCACGGTGGAGAGCTTCAAGGAGGACCGGACCAAGGACGGCAAGCCGTTGCGCCGCATCCACGCGACCATCCTCGTCGCCCGGGAGTCGCAGAAGGCCATCCTCATCGGAACCGGCGGAAAGATGATCAAGCGTCTCGCCACGGACGCCCGCAAGGACCTCGAGGATTTCCTGAAGGAAAAGGTCTTCCTCGAGCTCCGCATCAAGGTCGACAAGGATTGGCGGAACGATGAGCGCAAGCTCAAGCAATATGGATACTTCGATGGTTGATCCCGGCCGGGCCGCACGGGTGGCCTTCCCCAACGCCAAGGTCAACCTGGGCCTCCAGGTCCGGGAGCGCCGGGCCGATGGCTTTCATGCACTGGACAGCCTCTTCGTGCCCATTCCCTGGTGCGACACCCTCGAAATCGTGACGCCGGGTTCCGAGACCGGGTGCACCCTGCATCTGCATGGCGACCCGGTCCAAGGAGAGACCAAGGACAACCTGGTCCACAAGGCGTGGGCCCTGCTCGCCGATCAGCACGGACTTCCCGCCGTCGACTTCCACCTCATCAAGGCCATCCCCTCCGGGGCCGGGCTGGGCGGCGGCAGCGCCGATGGCGCCTTTGCCTTGACCCTCCTCGATGCCCATTTCAAACTCGGGCTGTCCACCGCGGAACTCGAAGCGCACGCTGCCACCCTCGGCTCGGATTGCCCCTTCTTCATCCGCAACAGCCCGGCCCACGTCACCGGCCGAGGCGAACACATCGCCCCCATCAATCTGCGCCTCGCCGGCTGGCACATCGTGCTCCTGAATCCCGGCGTCCACATCCCCACCGCCACCGCCTTCGGATGGGTCACTCCCAACGATGACCGACCGGGACTCGATGCCATGGCCGGCTCTGGTCCGGAAGCATGGGATGGCCATCTCCTCAACGACTTCACCGCACCGGCCGTGGAACGGCACCCGGTCATCGGCGAGGCCCTGCAGACCCTCAAGGAAGCCGGCGCCACCTTCGCCGACATGAGCGGCAGCGGCTCGACGGTATTCGGGTTCTTCCGGCAGCCCCCCTCCCCGACCCTCACGACCGGGCTGCCTCGGAACTGGCGGAACTGGACGGGGCAGTTTCCCGATTGAGCCGCAAAAACCCGGAAGACGACCGCCTCACTTGGGGGCCTTTCGATACAAGACGATGCCGAGCAGACCGAACAGGACATTCGGCGTCCAAGCGGCGACCACAGGCGGGACGCCGGCATGGGTCGCCGACACGGAGGTCAGCTTGGCACTGAAGACGTAGACGAAGCCGATGACCACGCCGATGAGAAGGTGGATGCCCGTCCCCCCGCGTTGCCTCCGGCTGGCCACACTGACCCCGATCAGGGTCATGACATAGATCGCAAAGGCATTGGACGTTCGAGTGTGACGCTCGAGCTGGAGCAAGCGCTCCCCACCGGACCCCCTCGCCTTCTCGCGGGCAATGGCCTCCTTCAGTTCCCGCCGTCCCAACGTCGACATGGCCTCATTGCGTTGGCCGAAATCGTCAATGCTCATCGCCAGCGCCGTATCGAGCACGGCCACCTTCTCGAAGTGCTCGCCTTCCGCGTCCCACCAACGCCTGCGCAGGTTGGAGACCCGCCACGTTTGGTCCTCCTCGATCCAACGGGCCTTGCTCGCCATCCATTTCTCGCGAAGCCGGTCTCCCTCCCATTGCTCGAGAACGAAGCGATACCCGACCTGACGCCCTGCGTTGATTGACCGCATGTAGACGATCGTGCCCGGTGCGAGCTCGCGGTACAGATGCTGTTCGGCGATGTGGAACTCCTTGTGGATATACTCCACCTCGAAGTCCAACTTCCGCTGGTTGGAGGCGGGCAGGATGAAATGCGCCAACACCAGACTGCCAATGACGAGCAGCGTCGAGGCCAGGAGGTAGGGCCGCATCAGCCGTTGGAAGGAAATGCCGCCGGCGAGCACGGCGATGATTTCGCTCCGCTGGGCCAGGCGGCTCGTGAACAGCAAGATGGTCAGGAAGACGATGAAGGCGCTGAGCATGTTGCCCAAGGCCAGACAGAAGCTCAGGTAGTACTCGCCGAAGACCAAACCCCACGGAGCGTCGTTGTCGATGAGCCGCTCCAGGTTCTCCGCCACGTCGAAGACGACCGCCACCACGCAGAACAGGGCGACCATCAAGAAGAAGGTCGACAGGAAATGGCGGATGATGTAGCGGTCGAGGATGCGCATTCGGCCGGTCAGAGGCGTTGGGTGAGGACGGGCACGAGGGCGTCCTTCCACGCGCGGAAGGTTCCGTCGGAGATGCGCTCACGCGCCTCCCGCATCAGGTCGAGGTAGAACACAAGGTTGTGCACGGTGCCAATCTGGAGTGCGAGGATTTCCCCGGCCCGGAAGAGGTGCCGCACATACGCCTTGCTGTAGCGGCGATCCACATCAGCCGTGCCCATGGGGTCGAGCGGCGAGAAATCATCCTCCCACTTCCGATTGCGCATGTTGAGGGTGCCCTGACGGGTGAACAGCATGCCGTTCCGCGCGTTCCGGGTCGGCATCACACAGTCGAACATGTCGACCCCGAGGGCGATGTTCTCCAGCAGGTTCGCCGGGGTTCCCACCCCCATCAGGTAGCGCGGCTTGTCCTCCGGCAGGATCTCCGTGCACAGATCGACGCTCTTGTACATCTCCTCGTGCGGCTCGCCGACGGACAGTCCGCCGATGGCGTTGCCCGCCGCCCCGCGCTCGGCGATGGCGTGGGCACTGGCCTTCCTGAGGTCGTCGTAAGTCGAGCCCTGGACAATGGGAAAGAGCATCTGCTCGTGGCCGTAAAGGGGGGCCGTCTGGTTCATTTGCGCAATGCAACGGTCCAACCAACGGTGGGTGAGCTCCATCGATTGCCTGGCATAGGCGTAATCGCAGGGGTACGGCGGACACTCGTCAAACGCCATGATGATGTCCGCCCCGATGACCCGCTGGATGTCGACCGCGCGCTCCGGAGTGAACAGATGGGGGCTCCCATCGATGTGGCTCCGGAAGGTCACCCCCTCCTCCTTGATCTTTCGGTTCTCCGCCAAACTGTAGACCTGATACCCTCCGGAGTCCGTCAGGATGGGGCGGTCCCAGCCCATGAACCCGTGCAGTCCCCCCGCCTTTTGCAAGACGTCCAATCCCGGACGGAGATAGAGGTGATAGGTGTTGCCGAGGATGATGTCGGGGTTGACGGCCTCGGCCAGAACATCCTGCGGGACCGCCTTGACCGATCCCTGGGTGCCGACCGGCATGAAGGTCGGGGTGCGCAGGTCCCCGTGGGCCGTCGTCAGGGTGCCCGAACGGGCCTTGGAATGGGGGTCTTGGGACTCGACGACGAAGGACATGGTGGAGACGTTCGATGGATGGGCGGACGCACAGTCCGGGTCAAAAGTAACTTGGGGCGCATGTTGGGCACCCTCTACAATGTCGTCACGGTCGCCGTGGGCTCCTCCGTCGGGCTCCTGCTCGGACGGCGGGTGTCCGAGGGCATGCGCCAGGCCGTGTTCTCCGCCCTCGGCCTCTTCACCCTGTTCATCGGTGTGGACATGATGCTCGGCATCACCCGCCCGATGGCGGCCTTCATGGCCCTGGTGCTCGGCGCAGTCATCGGCCAGGCCATCGGCCTCGACGCCCGGGTGAAGCGGGCGGCGGACCGCCTCGGCGAAGGGGAAGGCGCCGCCCTCGTGCAGTCCACCCTCCTCTTCTGCGTGGGCGCCATGACGCTGGTCGGCTGCATGCAGGATGGCCTGCTCGGAGATCCGACCGTGCTCCTGGCCAAAGGCACGATGGACCTGTTCTCGTCGATTTTCCTCGCCGCCGCCCTCGGACGGGGCGTCCTGTGGTCGACCGGCACCGTCCTGGTCATCCAGGGCGGCCTCACTCTGGCCTTCGCGGCAGCCGGCGCCGGCATCCCGGAATCGCTCATCACTGAACTCTCCGGCGTCGGAGGCGTTCTCCTTCTGGCCCTCGGCCTCGACCTGCTCGACATCCGGAAATTCCCCCTCCTCGACCTCACCTGGTCCCTGCCTCTCCTGCCCCTCATCCTCGCCCTGCTCGACACCCTGTCCGTCTCCGTCTGACCCATGCCCGCCAACAAGTACGCCCTGCTCCGCTACCGCATCATCGACCGGTGTCTGACCAACCGGATGCGGCCATACCCCACCAAGGAAGACCTGCGTCGGGCATGCGAGGAAGGGCTCTACGGCAGCGAGGGCGAACGCATCAGCATCTCCACCATCGAGAAGGACCTGTGGGCGATGCGCAATGAAAACGAACTCGGCTATCACGCGCCCATCGTCTACAATGCGGAACACCGCGGCTACGAATACGAGGACCCCGACTACAGCATCAGCGGACTCAACCTCCAGGAACAGGACCTCCAGGCCCTCCGGTTTGCCACCCTGACCCTGCTCCAGTTCCGGGACATGCCGGTCTTCCAGCAGTACCAGAGCGCCATCGGCCGCATCTTCGACCGGGTCCACGCCACAGCGCCCGGGCAGGGCATCGACCAGCACATCCAATTCGAACAGGCCCCGCAAACACTGGGCACCGAGCACATTGCCGCCCTGATGTCCGCCATCGGAGAACGGCGCGTCGTGCGCTTCACCTACCGAAAATTCGTGGCGGGTGACCCCCAGGAAAGCGAGCGCTGCATTGAGCCCTATCTCCTCAAGGAATACCGGAACCGCTGGTACCTGATCGGCAAGCCCGAAGGGGCGCGGGACGTGAAGACGTTCGCCCTCGACCGCATGGCCGATGTCGCCCTCGATGACGCCCGTTTCGTGCGGGATGACGGGTTTGATGCCGACCGCTATTTCAAGGACACCATCGGCATCACCTCCGGCTCGGGAGGCGTCCGGGAGTTCCGGTGGGCCGCGGCCCCATTGCTGTCCCACTATCTAGACAGTCAGCCCATCCACTCGACGCAGCGCCACATCGAGCACCCTGCTCCCGCCCCGGGATGGACGTGCTACGCCATGGATGTCCACCCCACCTATGAACTGAACCAGTGGTTCCTCGGCTTCGGGGCTGACATCCTCCCCTTGGGGCCCGAGGAATGGGTCGACGACCTGCGCAACACCCACCGGAAAGCGTTGGATTCACTGGGCTGAGAAGCCGCCATCCACTTTTTTTTTAGGCCACCGTAAATCCGTTACGGACCCACCCGGGA
>WTID01000032.1:19051-21645 GCA_011522855.1 Flavobacteriales bacterium | reverse complement strand
GGCCCAAGCATCCGCAATCACCGGAACGGCATGATACCCAATCATGCACATGGTGTAGTTGCCCGCCAGCTCCCACATCGGCAGCGTCCCGCCCTCGTCGTGCATGTCGATGAAGTTGCGGATGAACTGCTCGGTCCGCTCCGGTTCGAGGACGTTGAGCAGGGGATGGGTCGCCCGGAACGTATCCCACAGGGAAAAGACGGTGTACCGGGGAGAGTCGAGGTCGCCCTCATGAATCTGGAGATCCGTTCCCCGGTACCGGCCATCCACATCCGTCGCCAGGTTCGGCACGGTCAGGCTGTGGTAGAGCGCCGTGTAAAAAATGCTCCGTTCCTCTGGATCGGACTCGTCAATCCGGATGCACCCCAAAGCCTCATTCCATGTGTCCTCTGCTTTCGCTTTCGCCGCTTCAAACCCCCGCGATATCGGAGCCTCGGAATTGAGGTTGGCCACCGCTCCATCCGCGTCGACGAAGCTCAGTGAAACCCTTGCCTCCACTGTTTTCACATCCTTGAAAACCAATGTAAATATCGGGACGTAGTTCAACTCTTGCATCAACACGCCGTCGACCTCCTCCACATCGAGTTCAGCCATCTGGTCGAGCCACTCGAACGGCTCGCTGAACCGCATGGCGAAATGGACATGCTGCTCGTCGGCCCAGTTGTCGGAAATCCGCAAGCCGACGAGCGTTGAATCGTCCAACGGATACATGCCGTAACTCAGCAGATCATCGCGGTGCGCCAAGTCCACCACCAACTGCATGGTGTCGGCCTCCGCGAGCGTCCAACGATGAAATCCGACCCGCTCGCTGGCCGTCAACTCCACTTCAATGCGGCTCCGCTCCAATTCACATCGGTAATACCCGGCATGGGCCTTCTGACTCCCTTCAACGAACCGGTCTCGATACCGGTCCCGCCACACATCCGCGGTGTCCATCGGGCCCACGGTGGGCATCAGCAGGACATCCCCGTAGTCACTGACTCCGGTACCCTGCAGATGGGTATGGCTGAATCCATAGACCACGTCGTCCGTGATGTGGAACCCTCCGCAACCATCCCACCCCTCGAGACGGGTATCCGGACTCACCTGCACCATCCCAAAGGGCATCGTCGCCCCGGGATAGGTGTGACCATGCCCACCGGTGCCAATGAACGGATCCACCGCCTCACACAGTGGCCCATCCACTCCGGCACAGGAAGAGAACAGGACCGCAGCCAGAAGCACTGCAGGAAAACGGGATTCGGCAGAAAAGCGGAGACACATGTCAGCGTTGATTCTTCAAAAGGGAAGGAGGGGGCACCCCCGGAGGGACTGAGAGTTCACCCGGCTTCTTGCACACCAGGCACTTCATCCGGTCATGAAAGCCGAAATGCTGGATGGACGGAATGGGCGGATTGAGAATGCTGTCCAGGGCCAATTGTTCGAGGGGAGAGAGGAATCCAGCCACGAAGGCATTCCGATCCTCCCGCACAATGCGGACCTCCTTTCTCAAGGCTCCGACCCGAACGAGCAGCTCCGCCTCATCCATGCCACTCCGCTCGAGCGAATCAATGCGATCCTTGACCCCTTGGGTCCGGTTGGCTGCGGACTCGAACGCGCCGGTCCAGATGCGCTCCACCGAAGGCAAGGGCTCAAAACGCCGCAACAACGCATCCAACATCCGTCCTTCCGCGGCAGACATCGACGAGCCATCGCCCTGGGCCGTCCCACCGAAGGCAGACAGCAAAACCAGCGAGAGGGCGAGGAAACGACGCATTCAACCGGCAAATTACCGCGCAGGAGCGAGGTCCGAGGAAAGCAACCAAAGGACCGCGCGGCTCCACTCTTCGGCGCCTGAATCGCAGTCAGCCTCGGCAGGAAGGTCGAATTCAGACGCCGGAAGCACGCCGAGCTCGGTCTGTCGGCTGGGAATGAGCACCTCAAGCCCGGAACCGGGAAGCGTCCACGAATCCGGGTTTCCCGAGCACCCACCGCGCCCTCCGAGTGGAGCGCACCCGAACACCCGAGCGCGACCACTCTCCTCGAGGGATTGCGCGAGCAGGAGGGAAGCACTGAAGCTCAACCCATCCAGCAACACGGCTACAGGAACATCGAGGACGCGCCGAACGGGAGCCAGCGGCATGGCCGGAACCTCGTCGAACTTCCCGTCCATGGACCATTTCCCTTCCCGCTCCACAGGCCATGATTCCGAATCGAGGAACACTCCCAACACCGCGTGCCGACGGGAGCGGAAGCCCCCCAAGTTTCCCCGCAAATCCAACATGACGGGTCTTCCCGCCCGCTCCAACTGCCGGATTTGCTTCCGGAATGCCGTTCGGAAGGACCGCTCGTCACCCGCGCCGAAGCTCGGAATCACCCACCTGAGAAACGCTCCGTGATCCTCGACCCGCATCCCGCAGGACAGCGCATCGGACTTCGTGTCACCCGCCTGCCGCATCGGGCATTCCATCGACTCGTCGGCAAGGCAGGCCACCCAAGGCCACGTCCGCGCCAACCAAGCAGCCCGGGCACTGGCCGGGACCCGTTGCCCCGGGCCAAATCGGGACCACGGCCCTTCTTCGGCCACCAAGTCTGAAGCAGACGGAGGCGGGGAT
>WTID01000032.1:7482-18951 GCA_011522855.1 Flavobacteriales bacterium | reverse complement strand
TTGACCATGGTCAGGATGGTGGCAATGGCCACGGTTTCGCCCGTTTCATCGGACACATCGACCTTGAACTTGACGATGCCCTTCAGCACATCATCCTCGCCGCGCAATTCCTGCTGGACTTTTTCCTCGACCGTCAACTGCACGCCGATGGTCATCCCGGGATACACAGGCTTGGTGAACCGGCAGGACTCCAGTCCATAGTTCAGCAAGACCGGCCCTTTGTGAGGCTCGACGAACATTCCTGCCGCCTTGGACAACACCCAGTACCCGTGGGCCACCCGGCGCTCGAAAATGGTGCCGTCCAGTGCCGTTTCATCCACGTGCGCATAGAAATGATCGCCACTGACGTTGGCGAAATTGACGATGTCCGCCTCGGTCACCGTGTGCCGGTGGGTGGTGTAGGTCATGCCAACCTCGAGATCCTCGAAATGCTGACGGAAGGGATGCAAGGGAGCCTCTGGGCGGGCGGCACCCGGCTGATGACGCCCGGTGATGGCCGTGATCGTGTCGGGATGACCCTGGATGGCCGTGCGTTGCAGGTAATGATGCAGGCCGCGCAGGCCGCCCATCTCTTCTCCGCCACCAGCACGCCCCGGCCCACCGTGAACCAGCTGCGGCATGGGGCTTCCGTGTCCCGTGCTCTCCTTGGCACACGACGCATCAAGAACGAGGATGCGCCCGTGGTGGGTTGCCGCCTCCACCACAAACTTCCGCGCAACGGCAGCATCACCTGTAGCAATACTGCAACAAAGCGACCCTTTTCCTTTGTGAACAAGAGAGATGGCGTCGTCCAAATTTCCATAGGGAAGCAGCGTCGTCACCGGGCCGAACGGCTCCACATTGTGCACCTTTTCTGCCGTCAAAGGAGACGACTGGGCCAGGAGACGAGGCGCATAGAAGGCCCCCTTTTCAGCGTCTCCGCCCTCCCAGGTAGGCGAGTCGATCGTATACATGAGTTCGGCCTCCTGCATGAGGTCCGCCACAGCCCGCTCGACCTCGGAACGCTGGTCCAAACCGGCCAGTGCGCCCATCCGGACGCCGTCCACAGCCGGATTCCCAATGCGCACCCCGTCCAGTTGCACCTTCAAAGCGTCCCGCACCGCTTCGACTCGCCCTTCGGGCACCATGGCCCGGCGAACGGCCGTGCATCTCTGGCCGCACTTGATGGTGAGTTCCCGGCGCAATTCCTTCACGAACAGGTCGAATTCGGCCGTTCCCGGCTCCGCACCGGGACCGAGCACCATGCTGTTCAGCGAGTCAGCCTCCAGATTGAACGGCACATTTTCCGCCAGGATTCGGGGATGGGACTTGAGCATCAAGCCCGTCTCCGCTGATCCCGTGAACGTCACCACATCCTGGAAGCCCACGTGATCGAGTATATCACGGGCTGAGCCACAGACCAACTGCAGCGCGCCTTCGGGCAGGATGCCCGACGCATGGATCTCCTTGACCATGGCATGGGCCACATAAGACGTCAAGGACGCCGGCTTGACAATGGCCGGAACCCCCGCAAGCAGATTGGCACTGATTTTCTCCAACATGCCCCATACCGGGAAGTTGTAGGCGTTGATGTGCACAGCCACACCGCGTTTCGGGACGCCAATGTGGTGGCCAATGAAGGTCCCTTCCCGCGACAGCATGGCCGGGTCGCCATCCACGAGATAGGGAAGGTCCGGCAACTGCTTCCGCAGACTGGCATAGGCAAACAGGGTGCCGATGCCGCCCTCCACATCAATCCAGGAGTCCGAGCGGGTCGCCCCGGTATGCGCGCTCCACACATAGAACTTCTCCTTGTTCTCCATCAGGTGGAGCGCGAGGGCCTTGAGCATTCGCCCACGCTCCTGAAAGGTCATGCGCCTCAGGTTGTCACTTCCCACCGTTCGGCCATAGGCGTAGGCCGAGGCCAAATCGACGTTGGACGCATCCAGCGCAGCCACCGGCGTACCATGCACGGCATCGAGAAGGGGAGTGGGAGAGGGGCCTGCCGGGATCCATTGACCGGCAATGAGGTTGTCCAGTACCAACATGTCAATCGCAAAGAAAGGCTGTGCCGCCATGAAGAAATCATGAATTCGTCGACAGAATCCTTTCGTAGAGGGGAAAAATCCGTTATCTTGGTGAAGATTTGTTTTGCCTCCTCTAGTCTTTGAATCATTAACCCACTGAACATGAAGAACTTGTTCGCACTTACCGCCGCTGTGCTTTTCGGCTTTTCCGCCGCCGCCAGCAATGTCCAGCTTGTCGTCCAAGCTGTGGACAATGGTGACGCCGTTCCCGGCAACACCTACCGAGTCTACGCTGAGTTGCCTTCCAACCAGCACAGCCTGCACGCCATCTTCGCCGATGGTGAGCACCTCCTGAACGTGACCTCCACCGGATCCTTCTACCAGAATCAGTTGGGTGGTGCCACGTCCTATGACGTCAACGATGCCATCATCGGCATGGACGAGAGCCTCGCTTTCGACAGCTGGGTGACCGTGGGCGCTGAGAACAGCACCAACAACAACCTCTGGAACATCGGAATCGATTTCGCCTCCTTCAACAATGGTGGTGCCATCGAAGTGGTGGACGGTGCTTGGTTCGTCGTTCCGACGGATGTTCGAGCTGCTGCTGACGCCCGCAACCTGGTCCTGCTCATGCAGATCACCACGGACGGCACTGCCACCGGAACGTTGAACATGCAAGGTTGGACGCCGGACGGCGAGACCTGGCGCGACTACGACGTGACCTTCACGACGGACGACGCCCAAGTCTTCGGCTGCACGAACCCGGACGCCTCCAACTACAACATGGAAGCCAGCTACGAGAACGGCTCCTGTGAGTTCGCCACGGACAACGGCCCGATGGCCGACCTGTTCGACCTGGAGGACAGCAACTGGAACGTGTTCCCGAACCCCGTGTTCGAGGGCCACTTCAGCATCCAGTTCGACAAGGAAGTCAACCTCGGTTCCGAGAACATCATCGTTGAAGTGACCGACATGTCCGGCAAGACGGCCATCTCCCAGGAGGTGACCTCCGGCGACGTCATCGGTGGCAACCGCATCATGGTGAAGCACGGCCTCGCTGCCGGCGCCTACACTCTGAGCGTGACCCACAAGGACTTCTCTGCCGCTCAGAACCTGATCGTCAAGAAGTAATCCTTCTATCCAACCCATTCGGAAAGCCGGTCCTCAGGGGCCGGCTTTCTTTTTGGCCCCACTTCACATTATGTCAAGTAAAGCGATGAACCAAAACCATGGGACAGCAGGGGACTGTAAACCCCTTTTGACCATCTGAGAGTTTCACCATCGATCTCTTGCCGGCGCTCGCAAGACATCGTCGAGCAATCTCGCCGTCCTGCCCAAAACAAGGAGTCCGGGCTGCATCCACGGCTGTCAATCAATCGAATTGAAGCACTCGATTGATTTTCGAGAATTCTCGAATTCCGGCCCATTGGACACACCGCTTCAGAATTCGCAAAAACTCAAAGGGTCGAAACCCGTTGAATGACACAGGCCACAGAGTCGGCCGCATTCGAGGAGCACAAGCCGTCGATTGAATCAAAGCCAGGCTGCGCGTCCCAATGGCCATCGCGACACAATCGAATCACGAGAAAAGAAATCGCTCGCCGAATGAGCGATCATCTGCTGGTGCGCACTCGAGGGACACGCTTCAGCCCAAAAGGCTAAGCCCAACAAAAAGGTCAAGCACCAGCTGATCCAGCTCACAATCCGTCTTCCAGAGCGATCAAGCCCTCTTGAATGATAATTTACATTATGTCAAATAATGAGACTAAAAGAAATGGGAACCGAAGCCCCCATCTCTTGTCAATGAATTTGGATCATTCGAGCGTCTTGAGCTTCGCGCTGACCTCCAGCATCTTCTCATCCATGCCGACACGGGCGTAGATGTCACGCAGGCTGCGCAAGGTTTCGCGATCCTCAGGCTCAACTTCCAGCGCCTTCTCCAGATACGGCAGCGCCGTCGAGAACATGGCCTTGCCGCCATCCTCCAATTCCTTCTGTTTGGTGGCCTCGTCCTTGCTCATGCGCGGCTTCCACATGTCATTGGCCTCATTGACCATTTGAACGGCCTTGTTGAAGTACAACGCACCGAGGTTGTAGTTGGCGTCAAAGTAATCCTCCTTGATCTCCAGGCTCTTGCTGTAGGCATCCACAGCCTCATCCTGCATCTCGAGGTTGTCGTAGACGCTGCCCAACGAGAACCACAGGATTTCATTGGTCGGATCCTGTTCCGCAGCGAGCATCAGGTTTTCCTTGGCCAGCTCGAATTGACCCGCCACGAGGTAAATGTTCAGCTCTTCGATGATGAGCGCCTGCTCGCGGGGGAAATCCTGTCGGGCATTCTGCAAGGTGGTGAGCGCCTTGGCCGTGTCCCCTTCCATTTTCTGGATGTTGGCCGCGAACAGGAACACATCCGGAACCTGGTAACCATATCCTCCGCACATCATGTACTGGTCGACGGCCCGATCGTACATCGCCGCCTTCTCAAAGCACAGCGCGCTGTTGAAGATGGCCATCGTGTCCACGGCACCCAGCATCATGGTCATCTCCGATGCGGTGACGAACAGCTCCCCTGCCCTGCCATACACGCCGGAATTGAAGTAGCTGATGCCGGAATTGCCGGCGATCGTCGCCCCACGGGCGATGTCGGCCATGCGCTCAGAGCTGTACCGCTGCTTCACATCGAGCTCATCGGCCTTCACGAAGCTGGCGGCTGCCTTTTCGAGGGCGTCCGGCACCTGCGCGTACAGCGCGCTGTCGGAGGCGAGGTTCGTGTAGATGTTGCCGCGGTAGCGCCACGTCTTCTCTTTGACGTTGGCTTTCTCGTCGAGAATGGCCTGGTCGATGAACTCGGCCGCCTTCAGGTAATCGCCGTCCTGGTTGGCATTGTAGGCACTGACGACGTCTTTCTGGGCGAGGAGGCCCAGGGGAAGCATGGCCATGATGGCCACGGTGGACTTGATGTTGAGCATGGAATCAGCTTGAATCGGGTGCAAATCTAGCACAAGCCGTGCCAGACTTTTTGCACCCGGTCCCCGCTCACTCCTCGCCTGCCGGCGCGTCGGCCGCACCGTCCGTGCCGTCGGCGGCCGGAGCCTCCGGATCGACACCCTCTGCGCCCTCGATGTTGACCTCCTCCTCTTCGGATTTCGGCGTGCGGCACACGGCCGCAATCTCATCGTTCTTGCGGAGATTGATCAGGCGCACCCCTTGCGTGGCGCGGCCCATCGTGCGCAGTTCATCAGCTCCCGTCCGGATCGTGATGCCGCTCTTGTTGATGACCATCAGGTCATCCTCATCGGTCACGCCCAAAATGGCCACGAGGTTGCCGGTCTTCTCCGTGACGCTCAGGGTTTTGACCCCCTTTCCACCGCGGTTGGTGATCCGGTAGTCCTCGACTGCCGAACGCTTTCCATAGCCGCGCTCGCTGACCACGAGCACATCCTTGGAACCATCCACGATGATGACCATGCCGACCACTTCGTCATCCGGGCCGGCGAGGGTCACCCCCTTCACCCCCTGAGCCGTCCGGCCCACGGCACGCACTTTTTCCTCGGGGAATCGAATGGCCTTGCCGGAACGGAGTCCCATGAGGATCTCGTTCTCACCCGTGGTGAGCTTGGCCTGAAGCAACTCGTCGCCTTCGCGGATGGTGATGGCGTTGATGCCGTTGGTCCGCGGGCGGGAGTATGCCTCGAGCGTCGTCTTCTTGATCACGCCCTTCTTGGTGCACATCACCACGTTGTGAGCATTGACGTACTCCGGATCCTTGATGTCCTGGACCGGGATGTAAGCCATGACCTTGTCGTCCGACTCGATGTTGATCAGGTTCTGGATGGCCCGTCCCTTGGAGGTACGGGAGCCTTCTGGAACTTCGAAAATCCGCATCCAGAAGCAGCGTCCGTTCTGCGTGAAGATGAGCAGCCAATTGTGGTTGGTCGCCGAGAAGATCTCCTCGATGAAATCCTGGTCGCGGGTGATGGCCCCCTTGGACCCCACTCCACCGCGGGACTGCTCCTTGTATTCGTTGAGGCGGGTTCGCTTGATGTAGCCGGCGTGGCTGATGGTGATGACCACCTGCTCGTCCGGAATCATGTCCTCGATGCTCAATTCGGCACTGGAGAATTCGATGCGGGAGCGGCGCTCGTCGCCGAACTTCTCCTTCATTTCCAGGAGCTCGTCCTTGATGATGCCCATGCGGAGGGCCTTGTCCTCCAGGATGGCCTTGAGTCGGCCGATCAGCTCCATCAACTCATCGTACTCGGCGCGCAGTTTGTCGCGCTCGAGTCCGGTCAGCTTCTGGAGGCGCATGTCGAGGATGGCCCGGGCTTGGATCTCGCTCAACTCGAACTGCTCCATCAGGCCGTTACGGGCGTCTTCCGGCGTCTGGCTGCCCCGGATGAGGGCAATGACCTCATCCAGGTTGTCGATGGCAATGATGAGCCCCTGCAGGATGTGGGCCCGCTCCTCCGCCTTGCGCAGTTCATACTGGGTCCGGCGCACGATGACATCGTGACGGTGCTCGAGGTAGTGGAAGATCATCTCCCGCAGGTTCAACAGCTGCGGACGCCCCTTGACCAGGGCAATGTTGTTGACCGAGAAGCTGGTCTGGAGCTGCGT
Source organism: Flavobacteriales bacterium (assembly GCA_011522855.1). Taxonomy (GTDB): domain Bacteria; phylum Bacteroidota; class Bacteroidia; order Flavobacteriales_D; family Sanyastnellaceae; genus UBA8752. The sequence goes on along the minus strand of WTID01000032.1, from coordinate 12,328 downwards.
GTACTTGTACAGCTTGTTGAGGACCACGTTCGGGATGGCGTCCCGCTTGAGATCAAACACGACCCGCATGCCCTTCCGGTCGGACTCGTCCCGGATCTCGCTGATGCCGTCAATCTTCTTGTCGTTGACGAGGTCAGCGGCCTTGCGAACCATGTCGGCCTTGTTGACCTGGTAGGGAATCTCCTCGACAATGATCTGCTCCTTGCCGGTGCGGGTCTCCTCGAAACGGGCCTTGCCGCGCATCACGACCCGGCCGCGGCCGGTCTCGTAGGCATCCTTCACCCCTTCCACCCCGTAGATGACACCGCCGGTGGGGAAGTCTGGAGCCTTGATGTACTCCATCAGCCCCTCCACGGAGATGTTCGGCTCGTCGATCATCGCCACGCAGCCATTGATCACCTCCGTCAGGTTGTGGGGCGGCATGTTGGTCGCCATGCCGACCGCGATGCCTGCGGCACCGTTGACGAGGAGGTTGGGAATCTTGGCCGGGAGCACCGTGGGCTCCTGCAGGCTGTCATCGAAGTTGTTGGCGAGGTCGACCGTCTCCTTGTCGAGATCGGCGAGCATCTCCTCGGCAATCTTGCGGAGTCGGGCCTCGGTGTAACGCATGGCCGCCGGGTTGTCTCCGTCGATTGAGCCGAAGTTTCCCTGGCCGTCCACCATCGGGTAGCGCATGGACCAGTCCTGAGCCAGGCGCACCATGGTGTCATACACCGAACTGTCGCCGTGCGGGTGGTATTTGCCCAACACTTCCCCCACGATCCTCGCGGACTTCTTGTAGGCCCGGTTCGACAGGACCCCCAACTCGAGCATGCCGAACAGCACCCTGCGGTGCACCGGCTTCAATCCATCCCGCACGTCGGGAAGGGCCCTCGACACGATGACCGACATCGAGTAATCGATGTAGGCCGACTTCATTTCATCCTCGATCGAAATCGGAATGATTTTCTCTCCTTCTGCCATGTTGTCATTGCCCTGCAGGCCGCGGTTTGCGGACCCAATCGGGCGTCAAGCAAAAATACCACCTGACATCCCCCTGCGGTGTCGAGAATGGCCCGTATTTTGAACAAGCCGCACGGTCGCATGTGGAAAATCCAACGTCCACAAAATCCCTGATCGACAGGGCGGCGATAGTTTTGAATTCGGGGAGCCATCCCCTTTACTCAGAGACATGGACGCAAAATTCTCACCCAGGGTGAAGGACGTCATCACCTACAGCCGCGAGGAGGCCCTTCGTTTGGGCCACAACTACATCGGCGTGGAGCATCTTTTGCTCGGCATCATCCGGGAAGGAGAAGGCACGGCCATCCGCATCCTGGAAGGGCTCAACGTCGACCTCCCCCGACTTCGGAAAATGGTCGAGGGCAGCATCACGCCCTCCAACGTCTCCGGCGGCAACCCGGGCAACATCCCGCTCGTCAAGCAAGCCGAGAAAATCCTGAAGATCACCTACCTCGAGGCCAAGACATTCAAGAGCCCCGTCATCGGAACCGAACACCTTCTCCTCTCCATTTTGAAAGACGAAAACAACGTGGCCACCAAGGCCTTGCTCGCGCTGAACGTCGACTACGACGAAGCAAAACAGGAATTCGAGAGCATCCTCACGGATGGAGAAGGCAGTCCCGGACCCCGTGCGGAGTTCCCGGGAATGGCTGACGATGAAGAGGAGCGCGGCCCTGGTGCCGGCGGTCCAGGACGCGGAAGCGCTTCCAAATCGGACAGCAAGAGCAAGACGCCTGTCCTCGACAACTTCGGCCGGGACCTGACGGCCCTCGCCGAGGAAGGCAAGCTCGACGCCATCGTCGGCCGGGAAAAGGAAATCGAGCGCGTCAGCCAGGTGCTGGCCCGCCGGAAGAAGAACAACCCCATCCTCATCGGTGAGCCTGGCGTCGGAAAGAGCGCCATCGCCGAGGGCCTCGCCATCCGCATCGTAGAGAAGAAGGTCTCCCGGGTTCTGTTCGGCAAGCGGATCGTCACCCTCGATGTCGCCTCCCTCGTGGCCGGCACGAAGTACCGTGGCCAGTTTGAGGAGCGCATGAAGGCCGTGATGAACGAGCTCGAAAAGAGCCTGGACGTCATCCTGTTCATCGACGAGATCCACACCATTGTCGGTGCCGGTGGGGCCAGCGGTTCGCTGGACGCCTCCAACATGTTCAAGCCCGCCCTGGCGCGTGGTGAGATTCAATGCATTGGCGCCACGACCCTCGACGAATACCGTCAGCACATCGAAAAGGACGGAGCCCTCGAGCGCCGCTTCCAGAAGGTGCTGGTGGAGCCGACCAGCGTCGACGAGACCATCCAGATCCTGAACAACATCAAGGACAAGTACGAGGAGCACCACTCCGTGAACTACACCGATGAGGCCATCCGCTGCTGCGTGGCCCTGACCTCCCGGTACATCACGGATCGGCACCTCCCGGACAAGGCCATTGACGCCCTGGACGAGGTGGGAAGCCGGGTCCACCTCAACAACATCAACGTCCCCCAGGAGATCATCGACATCGAACAGGAGATCGAGGAGGTCAAGGAGGAGAAGAATCGGGTGGTGCGCAGCCAGAAGTATGAGGAGGCGGCCCGTCTCCGGGACTCCGAGCGCCAACTGTCCGAGAAACTCGCCGCCGCCAAGAAGAAGTGGGAAGAAGACACCAAGACCCATCGGGTGACGGTGACCGAAGACCACGTCGAGGAGGTGGTCGCCATGATGACCGGCATTCCCGTCCAGCGCATCGCGGAAAAGGAAAGCGGCAAACTCAGCCGCATGGAGGACGACATGGCCGACAAGGTTATCGGTCAGCCCACCGCCGTGCGCCAGGTCGTCCGCGCCATCAAGCGGAACCGGGCGGGCCTCAAGGATCCGAACAAGCCGGTCGGCAGCTTCATCTTCCTCGGCCCCACCGGTGTCGGAAAGACCCAGCTGGCCAAGGAATTGGCCAAGAACCTCTTTGATTCCGAAGAGGCCCTCATCCGCATCGACATGTCCGAGTACATGGAGAAGTTCGCCGTCAGCCGACTCGTCGGAGCGCCTCCCGGATACGTTGGATACGAAGAAGGCGGACAGCTCACCGAGAAGGTGCGCCGCAAGCCCTATTCCATCGTCCTGCTCGACGAGATCGAGAAGGCTCACCCGGACGTCTTCAACCTGCTCCTGCAGGCGTTGGACGATGGTCAACTCACCGACAGCCTCGGCCGCCGTGTGGACTTCCGGAACACCATCATCATCATGACCTCCAACATTGGTGCCCGTCAGCTTCAGGACTTTGGAACCGGCGTGGGCTTCTCCACCGAGGCCAAGAAGACCAAGGAAAGCGACGACCGCCGTGGTGTCATCCAGAATGCCCTGAAGCGCGCCTTTGCCCCGGAATTCCTCAACCGGATCGACGACGTCATCGTCTTCAACAGCCTCAAGCGCGACGACATCCATCGCATCATCGACCTCGAGCTGAGCAAGCTGTTCGGCCGCATCGAAAGCCTCGGGTACGGCATCACCATCACGGATGCCGCCAAGGACTTCCTCGTTGAGAAGGGCTATGACGAGCAATTCGGAGCCCGTCCGCTTCGCCGCGCCCTGCAGAAGTACCTGGAGGATCCGCTGGCCGAGGAAATCATCAATGCCCAACTCCAGGAAGGCGACCGCATCGAAGGCGACGCCATGGAAGGACAGGATGAACTCGCCATCCGCATCATCAAGGGAGAAACTCCCGCAGAGGAGCCAGCCGCCGAGGACGCGCCCGATACGGACGAACCCGTGGACGAGACCGCTCCCGAAACGGCGGATGACGCGGAAACCGAAGAGGACAAGGGCTGATGCGCGAACGAATCGAGGACTGGATGGACCGGATCCGGAACGCCAACCGCTATGCGGTGGCTTCCGGCCTGTTCCTGATCTGGATGCTCACCTTGGCGGATGTGGACCTCGTCCGCATGGTCAGGACCCATCAGGAACGCGTCCGCATCGAGTCCCGTCTCGCCGAACATCAGCACAACATTGAATCTCTCGAGTTGGACCTGCAGCGCATGTTGGAGGATCCGGATGCCAAGGTGCGCCACGCCCGGGAAGCGTATTACATGCACAAACCGGGAGAGGACGTCTTTGTCTTCCGTTGATTGACTCCCCTTCCGAAATCAGCTGCTGTGGTCCCGGATGATGACCCAGTCACCATCCCTTCGCTCCCAGACCAGAGAAAACCAGCCGGACAGCGGCTCGAATTCGCCCGTTCGGTCCAATCGCCAACTGCCCAGCATCAACGCATGGTGCGGGCCTGCGGGCTCAATGCCCTCCACCCCGAAGGTCAGCTTGCCCATGGCCGCGGCATCCGGGTAGGATTTCCTGTAATTGGCCAAGGTGGTGTCCCAACCAAAGGACGGTCCACGGCTTCCGACGAACAGGAGGCTGTCCGACTGCCAATAGGGCTCCATGAAGCCCTCAAGATCACCGGCATTCCATGCGGCTTCCTGAGCCTCCATGCGCTCTTCAATGCGGGCCACATCCTGATCCCACGTCGAGCAACGCGGAGAGGGTTCCACCTGCTCCGCGCGCTCCTGACAGGCCATGACGGTCCAAGCCAGAAGAAAGACCAATCCGAGGTGAAGCCTGCGCTCAGACATTGAAACGGAAGTGCATGATGTCCCCGTCCTGAACGATGTACTCCTTCCCCTCGATGCTGAGCTTGCCGGCCTCCTTGACCGCCTGCTCGCTCCCCAACTGGACGAAGTCGTCATACTTCATGACCTCGGCCCGGATGAATCCCTTCTCGAAGTCGGTATGGATCACCCCGGCAGCCTGTGGCGCGGTGCTTCCCTCCTTGACGGTCCAGGCCCGCACTTCCTTCTCTCCCGCCGTGAAATA
>WTID01000032.1:3242-7382 GCA_011522855.1 Flavobacteriales bacterium | reverse complement strand
AGGGCTTCCTCGCTGTCGTCGCGCTCCACCGCCCGGGCGGACAGACCCTGCTCGAGGGCCGACTTGACCCGTTCATACAGGTCCAACTGCTTGCGGGCATCCTTGTCGCCGATCGAAGCCTGCTTGGCCACCTTCTGCATCCGGGTCTCGACCGTCTCCAGATCCTTGAGTTGGAGCTCGGTGTCGATGACCTCCTTGTCCCGAATCGGATCGACGCTCCCGTCGACGTGGACGATGTTGTCATCCTCGAAGCACCGGAGGACGTGAAGGATGGCGTGTGTTTCGCGGATGTTGGCGAGGAACTTGTTGCCGAGCCCCTCCCCTTTGCTGGCGCCCTTCACCAAGCCGGCAATGTCCACGATCTCCACGGTGGTCGGCACCGTGTTCTGGGGCTGGACCATCTCGACCAGCTTCTCAAGTCGGGCGTCCGGCACGTTGATCACCCCGAGGTTGGGCTCGATGGTGCAGAACGGGAAATTCGCGCTCTGGGCCTTCGCATTGGACAGGCAGTTGAACAGGGTGGACTTGCCGACGTTGGGCAGTCCAACGATGCCGCATTTCAGGGCCATGGAGAATGGGATTGGGCGGCAAAGATAACCGCCGACACCCCCCGGCTGATTTTCCTCCTTTTGTCCACACCCGGACGTCCGCGCCCGGCGACAGCAGTACTTTCATCCCCGAATTCCACGTTCCCCCTCCATGAGCTCTTCTCCCTCCCTGTCCGACGTCTGCACGCAGGTCCGTCGGGACATCGTCCGCATGGTCCACGGCGCCAGCTCGGGCCACCCCGGCGGCTCCCTCGGATGCACCGATTTCCTCGTGAAACTGTATTTCGAGGAGATGACCATCGATCCGGCGAACTGGTCCATGGACGGTCGCGGAGAGGATCTGTTCTTTCTGTCCAACGGGCACATCAGTCCGGTCTGGTACAGCGTCCTGTCCCGCCGGGGCTACTTCCCGGTCGAGGAACTCGCCACCTTCCGCAAGCTCAACAGCCGACTCCAGGGCCATCCGGCCACTGAGGAGGGGCTTCCGGGCATTCGGGTGGCGAGCGGCTCCTTGGGGCAAGGGCTCAGCGTCGCCTGTGGTGCAGCCCAGGCCAAGAAGCTGAATGGCGAGGACCGCTGGGTCTACAGCCTGCACGGGGACGGCGAACTGCAGGAGGGCCAGATCTGGGAAGCTGCACTGTATGCCGCGCACCACAAAGTCGACAACCTGATCAGCTTCGTGGACTGGAACGGCCAGCAAATCGACGGTTCCGTGGAGGACGTCATGTCCCTGGGAAACCTCGGCGCCAAATGGGCCGCCTTCGGCTGGACCGTCCTCGAATGCAATGGCCACGACCTCAGCGATCTCGACCGTGCCTTCCAGGAAGCCCGTGCTGCGGGTGGGCAAGGAAAGCCCGTGGTCGTCCTGATGCGGACCGACATGGGCCGGGGAGTCGATTTCATGGAAGGCACCCACAAATGGCACGGCGTCGCCCCGAATGACGACCAGCTCGTCTCCGCCCTCGAACAGCTGACCTCCCCCCTCGCGGACTATTGATGCACCGCCAGCGGCTCGCCGTCCTGCTTCTCGCCCTGCTTCATCTCGCCCCATGGGACGGGCAGGAACGGATTCTGGCGCAGGGCAATGGGTCTGGAGACGAGGTGACCCGCCTGCTCTTCGTCTTCGACGCCTCCAACTCCATGAACGCCTATTGGGGGCGACGCAGGAAATGGGACGTGGCCCGCGAACTGCTCACCGCCTCGGTGGACAGCCTCTACGGCATCGAGGGCCTGGAGGTCGGACTCCGGGTCTACGGGCATGGCACCAAGCATGTGCCCGGTCAACAGGACTGCGACGACACCGAGCTCGTGGTGCCCATCAGCAAGGGAGGCAACCTGCTCATCCAGCAGGAACTCAAGAAACTCCGGGCCCAGGGCACCACCCCCATCGCCCGCTCCCTGCTCCGTGCAGCCGACGATTTCGCCGACAAGAAGGGCCCCGGGCGCAACGTCATCCTGCTCATCACCGACGGCATCGAGGCCTGTGACGAAGACCCCTGCGCGGTTTCCCGGGCCCTCCAGGCGCAGGGCGTCATCATCAAGCCCTTCATCATCGGCATCGGACTGGAAGAGAAGTACAAGGACACGTTCCAATGCGTGGGGCGATACTTCGACGCCTCCAGTCCGGACAGCTTCGGCGAGGTGTTGGACATCGTCATCGACCAGGCCATCCACAGGACCACGGCCCAGGTCGATCTGCTCGATGCGGAAGGCCAACCCACCGGAACCAATTTGCCCTACGAGCTCATCGAGCGTCACTCCGGACAGCCCGTCCTGCAGGCCGTCCACACCCTGAATGAGGCCGGGGTCCCCGACACCTTGATGCTCAACCCCGTGCCGGAATATGACCTGACCGTCCATTCCATCCCACCGGTGACCGTCTCGAGCTTGACCCTCGAACCCCGGACGCACAACCACTTGGCGGTGTCCGTCCCCACAGGGTTCATCGACCTGAGCCCCAGCCGTGAGCGGAGCGCTCTGCGGGGCGTTCCAGTGACGGTGAGTCGGGATGAGGACGAATCCTGCAAGACCGTGTTCATCCAGGATGTCGGCACACGGCAACGCTATCTCGCCGGCACCTATTCCCTCGAGTTTGGAACCACTCCTCCCGTGCGGGTGGAGGGCGTACGTGTCGGAGACAAGCGCATCGTTCCCGTCACCATTCCCGAACCCGGTCTCCTCAACCTTGACACGGGCACTGGGGGATACGGCGGGGTCTTCCTGCGCACCGAAAACGGGCTCAAGCTCGTCGTTCCTTTCTCCGGTGAGGACCCTTCCGGCCGACTGGCCCTCCAGCCCGGTCGATACGTGGTGATGTTCCGTGCAAAACACGCGACCCGAACCGACCTCTCCCTCACCCGCTCTGTGGATATTCGCCCTGGAGGAAACCACACCCTCGAATTCTGATCATGCTCGATTTCCTGACCGCCCCGCAATCCGAACTGGACGCCCTCGATCGAAAGGACACCCGAAGCGGCTTCGGCCAAGGACTCCTTGAAGTGGGCCAGGCCCAGGAAAACGTCGTCGCCTTGTGCGCCGACCTGACCGGCTCCCTGAAGATGAACGCGTTCCGGGACGCCTTTCCCAACCGGTTCAAGCAAGCGGGCATCGCCGAGGCCAACATGATCGGGGTGGCCGCCGGCATGACCATCGGTGGTCTCATCCCCTTCACCGGCACCTTCGCCAACTTCTCCACGGGCCGCGTCTACGACCAGATTCGGCAGAGTGTAGCCTACAGCGACAAGAACGTCAAGATCTGCGCCTCGCACTGCGGCCTCACCCTCGGAGAGGATGGAGCCACCCACCAGATCTTGGAAGACGTGGGCATGATGAAGATGCTGCCCAACATGACCGTCATCCACACCTGCGATTACGAGCAGACCCGGAATGCGACCCATGCCGTGGCCGCTCACCATGGACCGGTCTACTTCCGATTCGGTCGGCCCAAGGTGCCCGTCATCACGTCTGCTGACGAGCCTTTCGTCATCGGAAAAGCCCGCCGCGTCATGACGGGAAGCGACGTCACGCTCGTCACCAACGGCCACATCGTCTGGAACTCCATCCTCGCCGCCCGCGAGCTCGCGGCGGACGGCATTTCAGTCGACCTGATTGACATGCACACCATCAAGCCCCTCGATGAGGCGGCCCTGATTGAAAGCGTATCCCGCACGGGCTGCGTGGTCAGTGCCGAAGAGCACCAGCGATTCGGCGGTCTGGGCGAAAGTGTGGCCGCTTGTCTGGCAGCCCATCAGCCGTCCCCCCAACGCTTCGTCGCCGTGGAGGACAGCTTCGGGGAGTCCGGCACGCCAGCTCAACTCCTCGAGAAATACGGCCTCGGCCCCAGCGCCATCGCCAAGGCATGTCGGGAAGCCATCGCCGTCAAGCAGGGACTCCCCGCCTGAGGCTTCGGCCCCCAATCAATCTCACATCAAGAATCGGCGGACTCGGTCTCCGTCCGTTGCGGAACGGCATCGAGTTCGGCCATGGCCCGGTACAACGTGTCCCGGTGGACCTTCGTGGCCGGCATGAGGGGCAAACGGGGATGCGGTCCGCACAGTCCGAGCAGGTCGCACACGGCCTTGATGCCGGTCGG
>WTID01000032.1:0-3142 GCA_011522855.1 Flavobacteriales bacterium | reverse complement strand
GACGGCACATTGTACAGAATGATGGGAAGGGGCGACACGGCCGACAGCGCCTTGAAATGGGCAACAAGTCCGGCCTGCCCCGGCTTGACGTACGCCGGGGCGCTCATCAGAAGACCGTCGATTCCGGTCGTGTCAAGCGCTCCCAGACGGGCCACAGCCGCGGCCGTTCCGCCCGAGGTGTCGAATCCCGCCACCAGCGGCAGGCGCCCATGGTTGACCTCCTGGACGAAATCCAGCACCCGGCGGTGCTCCTCGGGATCCATCATCTGAGCCTCTCCGGTGCTGCCGAGCACCACCAGGAAATGGGCCTTGCTGCCACACACATGGTGTACCATCCGCTCGAGGGCGGGAAAATCGATGCTCCCCTGTTCGGTGAAGGGCGTGATGAGGGCCACGCCGAGGCCGGTGAATCGCTTGGTCATTTCAAGTCGAGTGTTTTCAAGTAATGGAACGCCAATTGTACAAAGGATGACATGTCGCCTCCTTCAGGCCAGGTCAGCATGAAGTCCAACGCGTCCAATCCGGATCCCGAAGGTCCGACTTTGAAGCCAACCTTCGACCGTTTGAGCAAAGCGTGGAGCACCAGATTGTCCCGATGGCCATCGAGGTGGATCAACACATCCGCCGACGCGAGGATCTCCGGAGTCTCCGTCGGAAGTCCGCGGGAATCCAAATCATCCCGCCAGCACAGGTGGACTGACGGATTCTGCGGGAATTCCGGGGGCAACACCTGAGATTCCTCCAGCCGCTTGATCCGCTGGGCCCGCGCCTTGGCATGGGCCTTCCGGGTCATGCCCGTGTCGACCACGATGGACCAGGAACCGATGTCGGGGTGACCATCCACGCCGTCCACCAAATCGAAGAGTTGTGCCCGGAGGCCGGGAGAATGGCCCGGCGCGAGAAACACCACGGACGTCGAGTCATCGAGCCGCCGGCCCTGCCGGGTCCGCTCAGCGGGAGGTTCCCTCCGGAGGGCTGTCCTCCCCCATCGTGTCTGCAATCGGCGCCACATCTGGTGTGGCGAAGGTAAATCCACGCCCATCACCGGCAGACGCCGGACGCCGGACGCCAACCCCATTTTCCCACAGCGTCACCAACGCATCGGGACCTCAATCAGGAGCAGCTCGCAATCCTGCGAAGCGAGGATGTCCATGCTTTCCGCATCCCAGACCCCGATGGCATCCCGCCGTCCCAGCGTCTGCCCCAGAATCTCGGCCTCTCCTTCCACGACCATGGCATACACCCCCTGTCCCTTGCCGTGCAGGGCATAGGACGTCCGGTGGCCGGCGCTGAAGTTGCCCAGCTGGAACCAAGCATTCTGATGGATGCGCACGCCGGCGCTACCGTCCGGGGTCACAAGGGTCGTGAACCCATTGTCCGCCGCGCCCACGTCATACTTCTGCTGGTCATACCGCGGAGTCAGCTCCCGCTCATTGGGGTAGATCCACACCTGGAAGAAGCGCACAGCCTCGCTCGCGCTGTGGTTGAATTCACTGTGCCGGATGCCGGTGCCCGCCGTCATGGCCTGAACATCTCCGGTCTGGATGACCGAACTGTTGCCCATGCTGTCCTTGTGCTCCAGGGCTCCGGACATTGGAATCGTCACGATCTCCATGTTGTCGTGCGGGTGCGTTCCGAAGCCGCCACCGCCCGCCACATCGTCGTCATTGAGCACGCGAAGCGCACCAAAGTGCATCTTCTTCGGATCGTGCCATCCAGCAAAGCTGAAACTGTGATGGGTGTCCAACCAACCGTGGTTGGCATGACCGCGCTCAGAAGCACGGTGAAGCACGAACTGGACCTCAGTATCGGTAGCGCTGTTCATGGAGTTTGGGTTTTCTGGAATCAGGAGAAGGACGGCCATCATGGCAGCCTGAGAGAGAAAGGTGAATCCGGGAGACATCATGAGCATGACAAATCAAGGCCAACAGAGTTCGAGACTCAGCGCTGCCCCTGAACCGGAGACCAAGCCCCCTCTTCCCTGTGCGCGCCTTTCGCTACAACATTGCCAAACAAATGTACCTACATGAATTGAATCGCAAGAAGAAAGGGAGGCCATTTGACCTCCCTTCACAATTGCCTACCTGACTGAAGGTGCTGGCTCGCATCAGAGGTCTATTGTGTAAACCTCACCAGCGATGGTCAACGTGGCTGTCCCGTCGCATGCTCCTTCGCCGAAGTCCATCACCCCATCTTCCAAAACGGGCCGGTCAATTTCCACCACACCGGAAACGGTTTCCCCACAGGTGCGGTCCAAAATCAACTCCTCGATGACCGTTCGTGTCCTTGTCAAGCCGTTTCGCGTGTGACTGCCCGTCCCGGTCAAGCCCCACAACTGGTCCGCCTCCGGATCTCCTTCTCCCGCAATCCAACGGCGAATGCCTTCAAAATCACGCAGCACGGTGAATTCAGGGTGCGTCAGCACCGTGTTGATGGTCCTCGCCCAACGCGACTCTCCCTCCTCTCCAGGCTCCAATCGCTCCAATTGACGAACACCCTCCACCCCGATGGCCACCGTTTGGAAGGGCCGGGTCACGGTGAAGTCTTCGAACGTCACTTCACGGAGGCTGCCCACTTCCGTCCAGGGCGCCGACATGGAGAGGTGCATCATCCCGGTTCGGGTCCTGCCGAGCGCATCGGTGCACCCGTCACCGAAATCGAGGGTCACCAACCGAGGATAGACGTCGGGACCACTGTCGGTGATGACCACACATTCGGGCAAGGCCACCTCGTCGGAATCCGAACGGAAGACGATGGCATCCGCCATGGTCTCTACGCCAGCATCCGCTGATCGGGCGACCTCGTCGGTCTGGGCGATGGAAGCCTGCCCGTCTTCGTCGCGCTCCTTGGAGCATGAAGCGAGCAGAACGAGCCCCATCAGGGCAAGAGAGAAAAAGGGAAATTTCTTCATGTTGAACTGTTTTCCCCTTCGAAACGACCGCCAATCGCTCAGGATTAATCCAATCAGGGGCTTTAACGTGACTTGGCGAAAAGCGGCTCAGTGGGCAGACTTCAATTTGTCGGCGAACAGCGCCTTGAACTTCTTGACCTTGGGGCCGACCACCGCCACGCAGTACCCTTGGTCGGGGTTGTTGGCGAAGTAATCCTGGTGGTAGTCCTCGGCGACATAAAACGGGGCCAG
>WTID01000173.1 GCA_011522855.1 Flavobacteriales bacterium | reverse complement strand
TGTGCGTGGCGGCGAGCTGGCCGGCCTGGCCATTCGGTCCGCGGAACACGATGGGACAACCGAACTGGCCACCGCTCATCTGCAGCATCTTGCTGGCGTGGTTGATGATCTGGTCGCTGGCGAGCACGGCGAAGTTCCAGGTCATGAACTCCACGATGGGGCGCAGGCCATTCATGGCGGCACCGACGGCGATGGCGCTGAAGCCGAGCTCGCTGATCGGGGTGTCGATGACGCGCTCCGGGCCGAACTCGTCGAGCATGCCCTTGGACGCCTTGTAGGCCCCATTGTATTCGGCCACTTCTTCTCCGAGAAGGAACACCCGGTCGTCCCGGCGCATCTCTTCGCTCATGGCCTCACAGACGGCCTCACGGAATTGGATGGTACGCATGCTGCTTTGGTGTTGTCCGATTTGCGGGGCGCGAAGTTACGTCCTCGCGCGCGAGTTGTGGAAGAGGTGGGGAATGGGAGCCGCCCGGGGTTAACTTCGCGTCCTCGAAGTCCGGGGCACAGGCCCCCACCTTCAATGAAAAGGCATGGAATTTCTCGTCTGCATCAGCAAAGCCCCCGACACCACGACGCGCATCGCGTTCACGGAGGGCGACACCCGCTTCAATGAGGAAGGGGTTCAATTCATCGTCAATCCCTACGACGAGTGGTACGCGCTCGTCCGGGCCCTCGAGCTCGTCGAGGCCGGAGGGGGCAAGGTCGTGATCGCCTCGGTTGGAGGCGCCGACGTGGAGCCCATCCTCCGCAAGGCGCTCGCCATCGGGGCCCACGAGGCCGTCCGCATCGACGCCGATCCGCAGGACGCGGGCCAGGTCGCCGCGGAACTCGCCGCCTACGCGGGGGACAAGGGCTTCAACGCCATCCTCTGCGGCAAGGAGACCATCGACCACAACGGCAGTGCCGTGCCGGCCATGCTCGCCGAGCACCTCGACGTGCCGTGCATCGCCCTGTGCACCTCGCTCGACTATGAGGGCGACAAGGCCATCCTGACCCGGGAGACCGCCAGCGGCATCGAGAAGGTGGCCGTCAGCGGGCCGTTCGTCCTGAGCGCGGCCAAAGGCATGGCCGAGCAGCGCATCCCCAACATGCGTGGCATCATGGCTGCCCGCACCAAGCCCCTCAGCGTGGTGCCCGCCTCGGGCGCCGCCACCGGCACGTCCATTGAGCGCTTCGCCCTCCCGGCCGAGAAGGCCGGCGTGAAGCTCGTGGACGCCGAGAATCCCGCCGAACTCGTTCGCCTGCTCCGAGAGGAGGCCAAGGTCATCTAACCCCGAATCCGACGCCATCATGAACATCGCATTCATCCAGACGAAAGGAGGGCAGGCCAGCAAGGCCAGCCTCGAAGCCGCCGGTTTCGCTGCCGGCATCGGGGACACCGTGGCCGTGGTGTCCGGTGAGCTCAACGGAGACGGAGGCCTCGGCACCGTGGGCGTGTCCCGCGTGTTGCAGGGCCCCGCCCATCTCGACGACAGCCAGATCGCCAAGCTCATCGCCGCTGCCGCGGAGAAAGAAGGCGCCACCCTCGTGGTCTGCGCGCAGGACCACCTCGGCAAGGCCGTGGCCGGCCGCGTGGCGGTTCGCCTCGGCGCCGGCCTCATCGCCGGGGTGACCGCAGCCCCCGAAGGAGGCAGCTACACCCGCAACGTCTTCAGCGGCAAGGCCACCGCCCGGGTCACGGGCACCACCGGCTCGCTTGTGGTGACCACGACGCCCAATGCCATCGGCATGCCGGAGGCGCAGGGCGGAACCGCCACCGTGGAGGCCTTCCAACCCGACCTCGGCGCGGCCCGCGTGGAGGTGCTCGAAGCCGCCCAACCCAGCGGCGGCGACCGCGCTCCGCTCCCGGAGGCTGAGCTTGTCGTCTCCGCCGGCCGTGGCCTCAAGGGCCCCGAGAACTGGGGCATCATCGAGGACCTCGCCGACTCCATCGGCGCCACGACCGCCTGCTCCCGCCCGGTGTCCGACATCGGCTGGCGCCCCCACCACGAACACGTGGGACAGACCGGCATCGCCATCCGGCCCAACCTGTACATCGCCGTCGGCATCTCCGGCGCCATCCAGCACCTCGCCGGCGTCAATGGATCCAAGGTCATCGTGGTCATCAACAAGGACCCCGAGGCCCCCTTCTTCAAGGCCGCGGACTACGGCATCGTGGGCGATGCCTTCGACGTCGTGCCGAAGTTGACCGAGGCCTTCAAGGCCCTCTGAGCTCTCTCGCGAATCGCCTACCTTCCGCCTCGGCCATGAAGAAAACGCTGCTCGCCGTATTCGACATCAAGCCCAGCGGCGCCACCTCCGGCGCCTACACGCTGGTGCTCGAGGAAGTCGACGGGAAGCGGCGGAAGCTGCCGATCGTGATCGGCATGCACGAGGCCCAATCCATCGCCATCAAGCTCGAGGGCATGTCCCCGAGCCGTCCCCTCACCCACGACTTGCTCCAGAGCCTGAGCAGCACCTTCGGGATCGCGCTGGTCGAGGTGGTCATCTACGACTTGGTGGAGGGCATCTACTTCGCTCGCCTCGTCTGCGAACGGGACGGTCAAGAGGAGACCATCGACGCCCGGACCTCGGATGCGGTCGCCCTGGCCGTGCGCTTCGGCTGCCCCATCCACTGCGAGGAGAAGGTGATGGAGATGGCGGCCATTCCGCCAGAAGGCGAAGAGGACATCACCCCCATGCCGGAGGAGAATCCCGACGATCCGTTCAACCTCGACACCCCCGAGGAGAACATCGATCCGGGCGAGAACCTGCAGAGCCTCACCGACGAGGAGCTGAAGGAGGAAATGGCGCTCGCCGTCCAAAAGGAGGACTACGAGCGCGCGGGCCTCATCCACGATGAGCTCGAACGCAGAAAAAACGACTGAATGCAGGCCATCCTGGGCATCGCGGTCCTGACCGCCATCCTGTGGGCATTGTCCACACAACGCAAATCCACGGCATGGCACACCGTCCTGGGCGCGCTGGGCCTCCAGTTCGCCCTGGCGATCCTGGTGCTCAAGGTGCCCTTCGTGAAGGACGTCTTCACCTGGGTGGCCGAGCTGTTCGTGGTCCTCATCGGCTACACCGACCGGGGCACCGACTTCCTGCTGGGCAGCTTCGGCATGGAAGGCCAGGTGGACGTGAGCCTGGAGAATTTCGCCTTCCGGCTCCTGCCCACCATCGTGTTCTTCAGTGCGTTCAGCGCGCTGCTCCACCACGCCGGCATCCTGCCGCTCTTCATCCGTGGATTCGCCTGGCTGATGCGCCGGACCCTGCGCCTGTCGGGCACCGAGAGCCTGGCGGTCGCGGGCAACGTCTTCATCGGACAGACCGAAAGCCCCCTGCTCATCCGCCCCTACCTCGAGCGCATGACCCGCTCGGAGCTCATGCTGGTCATGACCGGGGGCATGGCGACCATCGCGGGTTCGGTCTTCGCCACCTACGTGGCCTTCCTCGGTGGGGATGATCCCGAGGCCCAAGCGTATTTCGCCACCCACCTCCTGACCGCCTCGCTCATCTCGGCCCCGGCCGCCGTGGCCGCCGCCAAGCTCCTCGTTCCGGAGACCGACCGCCAGTCGGCCGAAAACGCCAAGCTGGTCAAGAGCGACGCCGCCAACTTCCTCGAGGCCATCACCAACGGGACCCGGGACGGACTCGTCCTCGCCGCCAATGTGGGCGTGATGCTGCTCGTCTTCACCGCGCTCGTCTACATGTCCAACGACATCCTCGGATGGGTCGGAGGCTGGACGGGCCTGAACGACGCCATCGCCGCCAGCACCCGCTTCGACTCCCTGAGCCTCGAATTCATCCTCGGCTACATCGGGGCGCCCTTGGCCTGGCTGGTGGGAGTCCCCATGCAGGACGCCGTGCTCGTCGGCCAGTTGCTGGGCGAGAAGACGGTGATCAACGAGTTCTACGCCTACGTCACCCTGATGAACATGAAGGAGGCCGGGGACTTCGTCAATGAGCGGAGCATCCTCATCGCCACCTATGTCCTGTGCGGCTTCGCCAACTTCGCCTCCATCGGCATTCAGGTGGGCGGCATCGGTGTGCTCGCCCCCTCCCGTCGCGGTGAACTCGCCAAACTGGGCTTCCGGGCCCTCATCGGCGGCACGGCTGCCTGCCTCCTCACGGCCTGCGTGGTGTCCATCCTCGCCTGACCCTTCGCCCCGGGCTATCTTTGCCCCATGAGAGTGGGCATCATCATGGGCAGCAAGAGCGACCTGCCCGTCATGCGGCAAGCCGCAGAAATCCTGACCGAACTCGGCATTGAACACGAGATGACGGTGGTGAGTGCGCACCGCACGCCGGATCGCATGCTGCACTACGCCCGGTCCGCCCGCGAACGGGGGCTCGGCGTGATCGTGGCTGGAGCCGGTGGGGCCGCCCACCTGCCCGGCATGGTCGCCAGCCTGACCAGCCTCCCCGTGGTGGGCGTGCCCGTGAAGAGCTCCAACAGCATCGACGGCTGGGACAGCATCCTCAGCATCCTCCAGATGCCCGCCGGCATCCCGGTCGCCACGGTGGCCCTCGACGGCGGACGCAACGCCGGACTGCTCGCCGCCCGGATCCTGTCCTCGGCCGACCCCGAACTGGCCAAGCGCATGGACGACTACGCCGCCACCCTTCACGACAAGGTCATGGACACGGTGGAGGACGTGGAGGTCGAAGGAGAATCCATCGCCCGCCGATGAGCCGCATCCGCAAGACGCAGGCCCACGACCCTGGGGCCCTGCCGGTGCGGGACCGCTACGGCCTGCTGGTCGGGACGGTGGCCCCCCGGCCGATTGCGCTCGCCAGCACGGTCGACGCCGAAGGGCGCCGCAACCTGGCGCCGTTCAGCTACTTCAACGTCTTCTCCATCGACCCGCCCATGCTCATGGTTGGCCCCACCCTGCGCGGCCGGGACGGCACCGTAAAGGACACGTTGGCCAACGCCCGCGCCACGGGGGAGATCGTGATCAATCTGGTGGACCACGCCATGGTGGAGGGCACCTCCCTCTCCAGCAGCGACTACCCGGCCGATGTCGACGAGTTCGCCAAGGCGGGGTTCACCCCCGTCGACTCCGACACCGTCGGGCCCGCCCGCGTGGGCGAGGCGCCAGTCGCCTTCGAATGTGCGGTGTCGCAAATCCTCGAGCTCGGAGACGGTCCGGGGGCCGGCCACACGTTGGTCTGCGAGGTGAAGCGGGTCCACATCGCCGAGGATGTGCTCGGCGCGGACGGCAAGCCGGACGCCCACGCCATCGATCTGGTGGGGCGGTGCGGTGGCAACTTCTACGTCCGGGCCTCCGGCGAGGCCCTCTTCGAGATTCCGAAGCCCACCGGAGCCGGCCTGGGCGTCGGTGTGGACGCCTTGCCTGAGGAAGTGCGGGATACGGGGCGGCTGAGCCTCAATGAATCCGCACGGCTTGGAGCGGCCCGGGAAATCCCCGACGAGACGGAGGTCAATGAACACAAGCTGATCGAGTTGTCCGACCTCTTCATGGAGCACGAGGATGACCCGACGGCCCTCGAGGCCGCCCTCTTCGCCGAGGCGAGGCAGCGCCTTGAACAGGGCGATGTGGATGGGGCGTGGAAGACCTTGCTCGCGTACAATCCCGGTTGACGGTCGGGCGGGCGATATTCGCTGTATGAGTTACGAGATGAAAGGGACCGTCAAGCGTCTGTACGACGTTTGGAAGTCCGAGACGAGCGAGTTCTACAAGCGCGAGTTCGTCATCACCACTGCAGAGCAGTACCCCTCCGACGTGAAGTTCTCCGCCCTGAAGGAGAAGTCGGACCAATTGAACGGCATCACCGAAGGCGACCGTGTCAACGTCAAGTTTGACATCAAGGGCCGCGAGTACAATGACCGCTACTACGTCGACCTGAACGCCTGGCGAATCGAGAAGATGGACGCCGAAGGTGGCGCCCCTGCCGGCGACCAAGGTCAGCCCGCTACCGCTACAGCCGGTCCGTCC
Organism: Flavobacteriales bacterium; assembly: GCA_011522855.1. Classification (GTDB taxonomy): domain Bacteria; phylum Bacteroidota; class Bacteroidia; order Flavobacteriales_D; family Sanyastnellaceae; genus UBA8752. The sequence goes on along the minus strand of WTID01000173.1, from coordinate 184 downwards.
GTCCCGCCCGCCCAAGACACGTACGCTGCGCCTGCCACACCGGCTGCCGACAGCGACGACCTGCCGTTCTGATTCGGAACCCCGCATGAGCGCGGCTTCCGACAGCGCACCCCAACGGGACCGGTTTGCTTGGGTCCCCTCTCCGCTCGCCATCGCCCTCGGCCTCACGGTCGTCACGGCGGTG
>WTID01000195.1:3218-6134 GCA_011522855.1 Flavobacteriales bacterium | reverse complement strand
ACCGGGTAGGCGATGATGGTCTGGCACAGGAAGATGCCGATGGACATGATTTCGATCAGGCCGCCTTCGTACATGACCTCACCGGCCAGGAGGCCGAGGGTGTTGAAGGTGACGATCATGCCGCCGAAGAGGAAGAATCCGAGGCGGACGAAGAGAGGGTTGCGGCGAAGGACGCCGAGGACGGCCAGCGCCGTGAACATCCCGGCCAAGGCCATGGGGATCAGCATTTCATTTTCCATGATGTTGGGTGCGACACGCGAGGTGTCTGAGTTTGATTTGGCGGCAAGCTACTGGTTATCAGAGCCCATGGGTGGCGGGCCAGTCGGAGTTTTCCTACACGCCGTGTGAACGTCTACCTTGGGGGCATGAGGATGATTCTTGCCTTTTGGTTCCTGCTGCTCATTCCGGCTTCAGTCTTGGCGCAGGTCGTTCCGACTTCGTCGACCTACAACGCTGACATCGAGTGGGAAAGCGTGTTCACGGACGGGCCGGCGGGCAAGGTCAACCGGGGGGTGGCCGACAGTGAGGGCCACATCGGCCTGGTGTTCATGCCGGAGGACATGACCCGCGTTCACCGGGTCCATGGGGAGACCGGTGCCCTGATGTGGACGCGGAGCATCGAGGGAACGGCGGGCTTCGGCATCGCGGTTTATGAGGCGCAGGACGGGCCCGATTACATCGTGACAGGCGGGTCGGGCAACAGCCAGGAGCGCTGGATGGCCCGGCTGGATGGAGCCGATGGAAGCATCGTCTGGTCCCAGAGCTACGACTCGCCCGGAGGGTGGGGCAGCTACGATGGTCTGCGGATGGCCGTCGAAGGAACCGATGGCTTCCTCTATGGCGCGGGGTTCGTGGGAGGCGATGAGGCGGGCACCATTTTCGTGGTGTACGGCGGAGAGGGAAATGTGGTCAAGGTGGATCCGGCCGATGGCGCCCTCGTCTGGTCCGAGAACGTCCCCGGCTCGGAATATGTCCTCGCCGTGGCCGAGGCGCAAGGCACCCTGTACGGGGCCACGGCTTCGTGGGAGGAGGACCTGTCCATGGCCGCCATCGGCAGCAATGGCGCCGTGCTGTGGCAGGAGGGATTGGACGGAACAGCCGACATCATCCCCTACGACCTCGCGACGGATGGAGCGAATCTCTATTACGGAGGCCATCGGGGCCGGCCCGGGGCGGGAGATCCCTTCGATTTCAGCTGTGTCAAGGTCAACCTCGACGGTCAGGTCGAGTGGATTGGCCATTACGCCAACCCCCGCGGATACAGCCTCTCCCACATTCGCAATGAGCTGTATGGAGTCAAGGCGGATGCCACGGGCGTCTACCTCTTCGGCGGCACGGGAGACGAAAGCGGATACAGCGAGCAAATCGCCCCTTACGAATCCTCCGACGTCTGGAACGGCTGGATGCTCAAGGTCAATGGGGAAGGGGACATTTTGCACAGCGCGGTGTTCTGTCAGGCCGGGGTCAACACCGCCACGGAATACGGCTGCCTGATCGACGGCGGGTATGTCATCTTCAATGACACCGATGCCGGGGGAGACACGGAAGTGGGCGTCATGCGCATCGCCGAGCCCCAAACGACTGGGGTGGCCGGAGCGCATCCAGCCTCCGAGCTGGTGGACCTCGTCCACCGGCAGGGCGCTCGCATCGTGGTTCCCCGCCATCCGGTCACCTGCACCCTCTTGGATGCCCTTGGGCGGACCCTCTGGTCAGCGGATGTGGAGGGGCCCACAGAGTTGCCTGCCTTCGGCTCGGGATTGGGCTTCTTGGAGGTGCGCTCGGCCACGAGCACGGAAATCCTCAGGTTGCCCCCACATTGAGCCTGCACTTCAACGCCGCACATCGAACGACACACCTGAACCCCAAACCCCATGAAACACCTTGCTTTCCTTTCTCTTCCGGCTTTCCTGTTGGCGGCCTGCGCGCCGTCGGCGGATGGCGGATCTTCCGAAGCGGATGCGCTGTTCGAGCAGAACTGCGAGACCGCCCGCGCCCTGATCCGTGACTTCGACAATGAGGACATCCCGGCCATTCGGGCTCATTTCGCCGACAGCGCCCGCTGGCGGGCGACCACCTTTGGCAAGACCGATCCGGCGTCTCTCGAGGACAAGGTCAACGGCTGGACGAAGGCCTTCGCCCAATACGACTTCGACCTGGTCACCGAGGACCTGCGGCTGTTGCCGGGGGTCAACGCCCAGACCGGGGAGCCGGACGGGTCGGTCCGCGTTTACTTCGATTGGGAGGCGGCCATCCCCGCCACCGATTCCACCGAGCGCAAGGCCGTGACCATCACCTACTACGAGAGCTGGGACTTCGACGCTGACGGCAAGATCTGGCTCACCCAGATCTTCGGTGACGAGACTGCAGCCATGCAGGCACTGAACGGCATGTGACTGGAGGCGTCCGGACATGAAAAAGGCGGGCCTGAGCCCGCCTTTTCCGTTTCAGTCCGATGGCAATCAGAAACGGGTGCCGAAACCGATGCCGACATTCATGAAGTCGGAACTTCCGTCCGGCAGACCGAAGTTGTATTGGAGGTTCGGAGTCAAGAACAGAACGTCCTTGAAGTCGATGTAGTAGCCCACACCGATACCGAGGTCCATGTCGCCCGTGACGTCCGAGGCTTGGAGTCCGAGCCAGGTGTCGCCCATGAAGTAGGCGGCGCCCAGATTCATGTTGAGGGCGTCCGTGGGGCCGCTCATCGAGCCCTGGATGACGATGTCGTCCGCCACGGCGTAACCGACCGTCGGGGCGATGGCCACGCCTGTGGAGAAGATGTTGAGCAGGGTGGTGGCGTCACCCGTACCGAGATACCAGGATCCCTGGGGCTGGGAGGCGTCCTGTGCGAAAGAAGTGGCAACGAGTCCCGTTGCGAGGAAAAGGGTCAATATTCTCTTCATGAGAGGGTTGATTTGC
>WTID01000195.1:0-3118 GCA_011522855.1 Flavobacteriales bacterium | reverse complement strand
GTGCGCGACATCGACCTGTGGCGGTACCACATCCCACAGGGGAGCCTGCCGAGCGATTGGCGCCGACCGGAATACGATGACTCGGCCTGGAACTCGGCGCCCGGTGGGTTCGGCTACGGGGATGGCGATGACGCCACCGATGTCGCGGGGGGCAATGTGGTCTACCTGCGCCGGACGTTTTCCCTGCCGGATCTGCCGAGCCTGATGCACGGCCTGCTGGCCCTCGACTACGATGACGGCTGCGTGGCCTTCATCAACGGCCACGAAGTGTTCCGCTCCGGGACGATGCAGGACCAATCGGTCGCCTTCGACACATGGACCAATGGGCTCCACGAGGCCGAGTTATACCAGGGCGGCGTGCCCGAGCACGTGTCCTTCGATCCGCGGGAGTGGCTGGTGGAGGGCGACAATGTCCTGGCCGTTCAGGTCCACAACGAATCGGCCACGTCCTCCGACCTGACCATCCGGCCCTTTCTCGCTGTGGGACGCGGCGAGGCGGCTGTGGCTCCCTTCAACCCACTGCCCGGTTGGATGGAGGCAGAAGACCCCGGATTCCACACGAATTTCAAGCTCAAGCCGGGAGAGCCGCTCATCCTGAGTACCGCCTCCGGCGCGCTTCTCGACCTGGCGACCTTGCCCATGGAATTCCGGTCTGGCCTGACGCTCGGCCGGCAGGGGAGCGGTCCGGACGACTGGTGTTGGTTCACCATGCCCACCCCGGGCCAGCCCAATGACGGAGACTGCCTGGCCGGCGTCCTGCCGACGCCCGACGTCGTGCCGTCTTCAGGGCATTTCCCCGGTCCGCCAGCCGTGACGGCGAACCCGGGCACACCTTCAGGCCCTCCCGGGCAATCCTTGCCGACCGTCACGCTCCGCTACACCACCGATGGCAGCGAACCCACGCCGAACTCTCCGGCCTTCACCGGCACGTGGAATCCCGGAGAGACCATCGCCCTGTCCGTCCGCGCCTTCGCCGAGGGGTGGGTGCCGAGCGCGACCGTCGACCGGACGTTTTTCATCGCCGAGCCGTCCTCGCCGCTGGAGCGGATCAGCATCCTCACGCACCCCGACCACCTGTGGGACTGGGAGACGGGCATCTACGTGATGGGCCCCAACGCAGGCCCGGATTACCCGTTCATGGGGGCCAACTTCTGGCAACCCTGGTCCAAGGAGAGCCGGCTGGAGTGGTTCCAGAAGGTCAACGAGGGTGGAGCCTCGATCACGTCAGCCCGCTTCGACCTTGAGATCCACGGCGGCTGGTCCCGGGCGGAGCCCCAGCGGTCCTTCCGCCTTGACTTCAAGCCCAAGTGGACCGGCAAACTGGACCACGCCGTCTTCCCCTCCAAGCCGGGCATCACGGCCTTCGGCAACCTCAACCTCCGCAACGGGGGACAGGCCAGCTGGGAAAACAAGATCCAGGACGCCTTCCTCAGCCAGCTGGCCATCGAGACCCACGCCGTGGCCGGGGCCTGGCGCCCGGTGGAGGTCTACCTGAACGGGGAGTACTGGGGGCTTTATGGGGCCCGGGAAAAGACCGACGAGCAGTTCGTCGAGGACAATTTCGGGTGGAAGGACCACACGGTGGACCTGTTCAATCAATGGGTCGTCCAGAACGGGTCGCCGGCCGCCTGGGAGGCGACCGTGAACCCGCTCCTCGGCCTGCCGTCCGGTTCGGACGCCTTCCGCGACGGCTTCGAGGCCAACTTCGACGTGCTCTCCTATTTCGACTATCACATCTTCGAGATCCACGGCCAAAACGTCGACTGGATGACGGCACCGTGGGGGCTCAAGAACTTCAAGTATTTCCGCAGCCTCGCCGGGGACGGGAAGTGGCGGGCCATCCTCTACGACCTGGACGCCTGCTTCGGCGCGTGGGGCACCGGCGCCTGGGAGGATTACCTCCAGCTGACCATCAACCCGCCCTTTCCCTCCAGCTTCAGCGCCCTGTTCGGCAAGGTGCTCGACCACCCGGAGCTCGGGTGCCGCTTTGCCACACGCTACTGTGACCTGCTCGCCACCACGTTCGAGCCGAACCGGTTCAATGCGCGCTTCGACGAGGCGGCGGCGTGGATCGGACCGGCGATGGAGCGCCACATCGAGATGTGGAATTCCCCGGCGTCGGTCGAGTATTGGCAGTACCGGGTGGACCTGATGCAGGGCAACAATGCGGAGCGGATCGTGCCCTCACGCGAGCACGTCCGGGGCCATTTCGGCTTTGCCGCCCCCAAGACGATGACCGTGGAATGGGCCAGCCCCATCGGCGGCGAAGTCCTCGTCAATGCCATGTCCGGCCTGGGCAACGGTTGGCAGGGCGCCTACTTCGGTGAATGCCCGGTGCGCCTCGCGGCGGTGCCGGCCGAGGGCTACGGTTTCCTCGGTTGGGAGGAGAACGGCCACACCCTGCTCGGGCTGCTGGATCCGACCGTGCCTTTCGCGGAGGTTGAACTCTACGGCGACGACACCTTCAAGGCCCTTTTCGGACCGTGTTTGAGTGGGGTGACCGTGTCCATTGGGGAGACGGAGAGCGGCCTCGAGGCCGTGGTGGAAGGGGGCGCCCAACCCCTCCTGTTCGAGTGGTGGTTGGATGGACAGCCGATGGGGTGGGGGCCGACCTGGACCGGAGAGCCAGTCGAGGGGCTGGTGGTCACGGCCACCAATGGCGACTGCACCCTGTTCTCAGCGCCCTATGGCAGCAGCCCTGTGGTGGGTGTGGACGAGCCGGTCGCCGCTTCCGAAGCCGAATCGGGGCTCCGGCTTCTGCCGAATCCGGCGCGGGAATCGGTCCTCGTCCAGGGTTGGGGCAACCGCATCGAGGCCATCAATGCGTGGGGCGCGCTGCATCACACGCAGCCGGTCCAGGGATGGCCGGCTCGGCTGGACGTATCGGCATGGCCCCCCGGTGTCTACGTCATCCGCACCACGGGGCCGCAGGGCGCCCGCTCTGAGCGGCTCGTCGTGCAGTGAATTTGTGGACGTCGTCCTGACCGCACATGAAACCTTGGGCGGCGGACGTTCGTAATGTGTCAAAACACCCAACGATGCTCTCCTTTTTCCTCGACGCCTACCTCGCCCTCGGTTTCCTGTCTGTCGCCCGTGTCCTGTTCGTCCAGCTGACGCA
>WTID01000272.1 GCA_011522855.1 Flavobacteriales bacterium | reverse complement strand
CCCTCCGGGCAATACATCCATGGAGATCCTGCTACCGAAAATGGGCGAGAGCGTGGCCGAAGCGACCATCATCCGATGGGTCGTGGAAGAAGGCCAAAGCGTGGCGGCTGATGAGCCCATCATTGAAATCGCCACCGACAAGGTGGATTCGGAAGTTCCGGCGCCGGAAGACGGCGTGGTCGTAAAGCATCTCGTGGCCGAGGGGGATGTCGTTCAGGTGGGTCAGCCCATTGCAGTCTTCTCCATGAATGGGGAGGAGACCACGGCGGTGGCTCCGGACGTCGCTCCCGCACAGAAGAGTGCACCCGCCCCTGTTCAAGAGGAGCCCACCTCTGTCCCCAGTGAAGCCGTGTTGGCCGAAGTGTCTGCGCCGCTGACCCCGACTCCGGCTCCGGTGTCTGCGCCTTCGGAACCAGGCAGCCTGCCGAGCCGGGAGAGTGGAGGGCGTTTCTACAGCCCGCTCGTCCGGAGCATTGCGGCGAAGGAAGGCATTGGTCAAGCCGAGCTCGATGCCATCCCCGGCTCCGGCAAAGGCGGCCGTGTGACCAAGAAGGACATGATGGCCCATTTGGCCAACCGAGGTGCTTCCACCGTTGGCGCGGCTTCTCCGGCCCCAGCGCCGGCGCCGGCTCCTCAACCGGTGGCGGTGTCCATGGACGGCGAGGACGAAATCGTGGAAATGGACCGGATGCGGAAGCTCATCGCGGACCACATGGTGCGCAGCGTCCAGACGAGTCCCCACGTCACGTCGTTCGTTGAAGCCGACGTGACGCGCATCGTGGATTGGCGAAACCGGAACAAGTCGGCTTTCCAGGCCCAGACCGGACAGAAGCTCACGTTCACTCCGTTCTTCATCGAGGCGGTGGCCAAGGCGCTCCGTGAATTCCCCGGGGTCAATGCCAGTGTGGACGGGGATCGCATCATCCTCAAGAAGGGCATCCACATCGGCATGGCGGCGGCCACTCCGGAAGGCAACCTGATTGTGCCGGTCATCCGCAATGCCGACCGATACAATCTCAATGGACTGGCGACCATCGTCAATGACCTCGCCGCTCGGGCCCGTCAGGGTGCCTTGAAGCCCGATGAAATCAGCGGCGGGACCTACACCGTGTCCAACGTGGGGACCTTCGGCAATGTCTTTGGAACGCCGATCATCAATCAGCCCCAGGTGGGGATCCTGGCCCTCGGCGCCATCCGGAAGAAGCCGGCCGTGGTGGAGTCGGAAGAGGGCGACATGATTGCCGTTCGCCACATGATGTTCCTGTCCCACAGCTATGACCATCGCGTGGTCGATGGTCAGCTTGGCGGCAGCTTCGTCCGCCGCGTGGCGGATCATCTCGAGTCCTTTGACCCGAATCGGCCGGTGGTCTGAAGTTGGACACATGGCCTGTGGATAGGTCGGAATGACCTGACGCCAATTCCCGCCCTTGGTTGACGTTTTCCCGGGAGGGTGCGCCTTATTTTTCGCGCCGCGATGCTTCGGATTCACGTCTTCCTCATGCTGCTTGCCATGTCTTTGGGGGGTGCAGCTCAGATGACCTTCGACGGGCGTTGGCCCTCGTTGGCGGAGCTGGCGGATGGCAGCGAAGGGCCCGACATCCTCGTCGGAGAGGAGGAACTGAGTGCCTATGAGGCGTACACCGAGGCCAACCGATTGATCATCGAGCAGAACTGGGTGGAGGCTGAGGCCATCCTCGAGACGATGATGGCGGTGGATGCCGACAACCGGAATTTGGCTTACAAACGGGCACTGTGCCTCCGGGCCATCAAAGGACGGCTCGAGGAGGCGGTGCCCCTCGCCATGCAGGCCATCCGTGGCGAGTTCGCCAAGCGGTACAATCCGTTTGATGTGGAAATGACCCTGCCGCCGGAAACGGCCCTCGACATGGCGCTGGAGGTGCTCCAGTTCAGTGGGCATTACCCGGAGGCACAGGCGGTGGCCAAGACCATGATGGATCGGCATCCCGAACGGGACTTCCTGCACCAGAAGGCCAAGCAGGCCCTCGCGGATTGTGTGTTTGCCATGGGGTGCATCGCGGACCCCCAGCGGATGGACATCCAGGAAGAGGGGACGCTCAACAGTGGGAGCGCAGACTATGCACCGGTGTTGGCTCCCGACGGTGAGTCCGTCTATTTCACATCCTACCGCGGTCAAACCGGAGCGGAGGACAAGAAGCGGGGGCGCATCTTTCGCGCCACCCGAACCGAGCGGGGTTGGTCTCCCCCCAAGGAGGTCGAGCTGGGCAACCGCGGAAAGGACATGACCACGGTGGGCATCCTCGGGGATGAGGAAACGTTGCTGGTCTACCAGAGTCAACGGAATGAGGGGGCAGTCTGGAAGGCAACCCAGGACGGATTCGGACGCTGGGCCTTCGAGGAGAAGCTGGGGTACCCGATCGACTCGCGGCATTGGGAGACGTCGCTCACGGAGCGCTTTGACGGCCGCGAACGCGTGTTCGTCTCGGACCGTCCCGGAGGCAAGGGCGGACGCGATCTGTATCGCACGGTGCTCCTGCCGGATGGCACGTGGTCCGAACCGCTGAATCTGGGCAGCCGGATCAACACGCCCGGTGAGGAGGAGAGTCCAGTCCTGAGTGCGGATGGACGGTTCCTCGTGTTCTCCTCCAACGGACACCAAGGAATGGGCGGCTTCGACCTTTTCCGCTGTGTCCGTCTGGACAATGGCAGCTGGAGTGAGCCGGAGCACATGGGGTTCCCATTGAACACTCCGGGCGATGAGGCCATGGTGACCCTCGACGCTTCGGGTCAGTCGGGTTACCTCTCGAGCAAGCGGGAGGGCGGATTGGACCTCGACATCTATCGCGTGGACATTCTCGGAGAGCCTGAGGAGGCCCTCGCCGTGTACCTCGGAAAGGTCAACAGCTGGCGGGAGGGCGATGTCATCGAAGTCAAATCAATCGACGAAGGACCAGCCGTGTTCCGCGTGTTTCGCGCCCGTCCGGGCAATGGAGACTTCGTGGCGGCCCTGCCTCCGTGTCGGGAATACCGAATGTCGTGGGTGCGCCGTGGCAAGACCTTGGAGTCGCGTTCAGAATTCATTCCGTGTGATGCCGCCTATGGCAATGACCGGGAGATTGGCCGCCTCGACCCCTTCGGCAAGGAGGAGAAGAAGCAGGTTCTCCCGCGGGAGATGCCCAACCGGAAGCCGAGAACCGAATCGGGGACCGGGGCGATGAAGGCGGGCACCTATGTCGCGGCCTCTACGGAGGTGGACGTCCCGTCGAGTTCCGAGTCCACACCAGCCCCGAGCCACAGCTTTGACCACGTGGAGGAGGGAGCCGGTTCTGCCGAAGTCGAGCGTGATGCGGCGGGAAGCGGGGATGCTGAGCCGGTGGCCGCCGAGCCCACGGCCATGGCGTATGTGGAATTCGAAGCCGTCAGTGCCACGGTGGAGTTCGGTTATGGCCGTTACCTGACCCAGACCGGCTCGGCCGAGGTGCAGGGCATGGTCGCCGAGATTCTGGCCCGTCGCGCGATGGGAGAGGTGCCCGTGCTGGAGATCGAGGGCAGCGCCTCCTTCGTTCCTGTCAAGAACAAGCGCGCCTACGAGTCCAACGAGCAGCTGGCCAAGATGCGGGCGCAACGGGCCCGAGACGCCATCATCACCGCCCTGTCCGCTGAAGGACTGGAGGTCGGCATCGATTTCCAGATCGTGCTGGACTGGAAGGTGGCTGGCCCCGAATTCAAGGGCGATGCCGTCACGGGCCAGTCCACCTACCGCAACTTCCAATACGCCAAGTTCTCCCTCGGGCGTCAACTCGTGGAGAAACGACGGTGATTGGACGCATCTTCGCGCCATGGACCGGATTGATCTGAACCTGCCGCTCGAGCGGCCCCTTGTCTTTTTTGACCTCGAGACCACCGGCACGGATGTGGCCAAGGACCGCATTGTGGAGATGGCCTTCGTGAAGGTGATGCCCGACGGTCAGTGGCATGTGCGTCCGGACAAGGCCAATGGGCAGGATCGCTTGCTCATCAACCCGGAGATGCCCATTCCTGCTGAGTCATCCGCGGTGCACGGCATCACCGATGAGCTCGTGAAGGAGGCCCCGACGTTTGCCTCCCTGGCCAACCGGCTCTACCGTTGGCTGGACGGGTGTGACCTCGCCGGATTCAATTCCAATCGGTTCGATGTGCCGCTGCTGGCGGAAGAGTTCCTTCGGAGCAACATTGCCTTCCGGGTGGACGACCGCCACCTGGTTGATGTCCAGAACATCTTCCACAAGATGGAGCAGCGCACCCTGCGTGCCGCGCTCAAGTTCTATTGTGACGAGGACCTCGACGATGCCCACGAGGCCCTTCCCGACATCCTGGCGACCATCAAGGTCTTTGCGAGCCAATTGACCCGCTACAAGGAGAAGACCATCCTCGATTCCCGGGGGGAGACGGTGGGGCCCCTGCCGCAGGACGTGCCGGGGATTGCGGAATTCGGTCGGCGGAACCGCAATGTGGACCTCGCCGGACGGTTCGTCTACAACGACGACGATGAACCCGTCATCAATTTCGGCAAGCACCGCGGCCGTCTCCTGAAGGACATCCTGCGCAACGACAGCGGGTACTTCCGGTGGATGATGGATGCCGACTTCCCGCGCAACACCAAGTGGGTGCTTCAGGAAATCCACGACGGACTCAAAAACGCCTGATGGACCGGGGGCGCATCGCGGTCCTCGTTTCCAATGACCTCACCTTCGACCAGCGGGTGAGGAAGACCTGTGCCACCCTGCAACGGGCGGGCTGGGAGCCGGTCCTGATCGGACGGCGGATGAACCGGGCGGATGCGGTCAGCATCGACCGGCCGTATCGAACGGAACGGCTGTGGCTCCAGTTCCGCACCGGGCCCCTGTTCTACCTGTCGCTCCAGCTTGGACTCCGCCGGGCATTGGCCCGACTCCAGAAGGAAGGGGGGGTGACGGCAGTCTGGGCCAACGATCTCGACACGTTGGGGCCGGCCGTGGAGGCGAGTCGCCGATATGGGTGGGCCGTGGCCTACGACAGCCACGAGTGGTTCACCGAAGCGGAAGGCCTGAAGGGGCAGCCTCTGAAGAAGGCGGTCTGGCGGTGGTGGGAGCGTCGCTGTTTCCGGGGCATCACCCGGATGCTGACGGTCAATGACGCCATTGCCGCAGCCTATGCTTCCCTCGGACCGATGGTGGAGGTCGTGCCCAATGTTCCGGAACAGCTCGACCCTGCCCAGCCGATGCCGAGGGCCGAACTGGGGTGGCCGGAGGGCGCGACGATGCTGTTGATGCAGGGGGCGTTCATGGACCGGGATCGGGGAGCCTTGGATGCCGTGCGGGCCATGGTCCACTTGCCGGAGTTGCATCTCGCCCTGATCGGGGCTGGGCCGGAGCATGCCGAGGCGGGGCCGTTGGCTGAGCGCATCGGGGTGGCACATCGGGTCCACGTCCACGAACGGATGCCTTACGATCAACTGCGGCGGTGCACCGCAGCGGCCGACGTGGGGTTGTCACTGGACCGGCCGACGGTCGACAATTTCCGGTTCAGTCTCCCCAACAAGCTGTTTGACTTCTTGCACGCGGGCTTGCCGGTGGTCTGCTCGGACCTGCCGGTGGCCGGGCGTTTCGTTCGGGAAAACGCCACCGGAGAGGTGGTGTCGCCTGCCGAGGGGGAGGAGGCCATTGCCCGGGAAATTGCCGAGGCCGTCCGCCGGGTGTTGTCCTCTCCTCCGGCTGCGGACCATTTGGCCGAGGTGGCCGAGCGCCACCATTGGGATGCCCATGCGGAGACCTTGCTCCGGGCCATCCATCAGCCGGGCTGACCCGCCCGCTTCCAGGTGGACTTGAGACCGATCCAGAACGGCTGAATCCAGCGGGCCGGTCCGAACGGCAGTTCGTTTTGCTTCAAGCGGCGCTCCTCTTCGTAAAGGGCCGGGGTGAACTGTCGGGAGACGCCACCCGAAGCAGCCGTCACCCAGTCCTCGTCCGCTTGCCAATTGGCATTCACCTTGGCCGACCACAGGCGCAGGTTGACCGCATAGTCGGCGAGGATACGGTACTCTTCGGGAAAGCCGCCCAGGTCGCGAAGGAGGCGGGTCGGGTAGGCGAGGCCTTGATGGTGGGTGGTGTTGCGCCACAGCAGGGAGCGGTCCCAACGGGCGGGGTAGTG
>WTID01000172.1 GCA_011522855.1 Flavobacteriales bacterium | reverse complement strand
TCAAGGAGAAGGCCGCCGAGCACGCCGACCACCTCGGCGCCCTGATGATCACCTATCCGTCCACGCATGGGGTGTTCGAGGACCACATCCTCGAAGTCACGAAGACCGTGCATGAGCATGGGGGCCAGATCTACATGGACGGGGCCAACATGAATGCTCAGGTGGGCCTGACCAGCCCTGGACGCATCGGGGCGGATGTCTGCCACCTCAACCTCCACAAGACCTTTGCCATCCCCCACGGAGGGGGAGGACCGGGGGTCGGCCCGATCGGGGTGGCGGAGCACCTCGTGCCCTTCCTGCCGGGCCATCCGCTCGACGCGGTCGGGGGCGACGAAGCCATTGACCCGGTCAGCGGAGCTCCGTTCGGCAGCGCCTTGATCCACTTGATTTCCTACGCCTACATCCGCCTGCTCGGTCCCGAGGGGCTGAAGCGAAGCACAGAGGTGGCCATCCTCAACGCCAACTACCTGCGCGCCAGGCTTGAGGGGCATTACGATGTGCTCTACAAAGGCAATGCGGGCAACGTGGCCCACGAAATGATCATCGACTGCCGGCCGTTCAAGGCGAGCGCAGGCATCGAGGTGACCGACATCGCCAAGCGCCTCATCGATTATGGGTTTCACGCGCCCACGGTCAGTTGGCCGGTGGCGGGCACCCTGATGATCGAGCCGACGGAAAGCGAATCCCTGGACGAGTTGGACCGCTTCGTGGAGGCCATGGTGGCCATCCGGGAGGAGATTCGGGCCATCGAGGAGGGGCGGTTTGACCGCGAGGACAACCCGGTGCGGATGTCCCCGCATACCGCAGCCGAATTGACCGCTTCGGAATGGAGCCACACCTACACCCGGGAGGAGGCGGCTTACCCCGTTCCGGTGATGCGGGAGCGCAAGTTCTGGCCGGCCGTGGCCCGGGTGGACAACGCGCACGGGGACCGAAATCTCGTCTGTACCTGCCCGAGCGTGGAATTCTACACCGAACCGTTGGGCGTCTGAGGTCAAGACGTTGCGTGTGCGGTGGGTTCGCGGGCTATATTCGCCGAACGAATCCAACTCCACACAGAATGAAGCACCTCTACACTTTGGTCTTCGCGATGCTCACGATGAGCGTCGCCTTCGCTCAGGCACCGGTCCGCGAATACGCCGGCCGCGCCGTGACTTCCCGCATCATGGAAGGCACACATGTCGACTACACGCGCGACATCATCTACCAGAACACCTTCGGGGATTGTTCCAACATTTCTTTCACCAATGCCTACGATGAGGGCTACACCGACTACATCGACGGCATCAACTTCGAGTGCACCGATGAGGGTCCTTCCGGACCGTACAACGGCTGGGCTGGCGGTACTGCCAACTCTCCCGCTCCGGACCCCAACTTCACGACGGCCGACGACGGTTACGTGATGGTCGACTCCGACCTCTTCGGCGCCGAGGAGAACTACGCTGCCAGCTGGGTTGAGAACTGCTGGTTCACGATCGACGACCCGGTGGACTTCACCGGTCACCCCTTCGTGACGGTTGAGTTCGAGAACCGCTACCGCTGCTGGGACAACACCACCGACATCGAGCGCTGCTACCTCGAGGTCTCCCTGGACGGTGTGAACTGGCCCAACCCCGAGACTCTCGAAGAGGAGGAGGGCTACGTGGTCATCGACGACGATACGCTCACCGCCCGCTACGAGGTCTTCCCGACGTTCGAGCGCGCTGACGAGACCGACAACCCGACCACCATCCGGTTCGACATTGGCGACATCGCCGGTGACGAGGCCACGGTCTACTTCCGTTGGCGTTGGGTCGGTCAGTGGGGGTACGCCTGGATGATCGACGACTTCGTGGCCTTCGACACCCCGGCCAACGACCTCCGCATCGCCGACTACGTGAGCTTCACGGACTACCTCACCACCGGTCTCTGGGAGGCCCAGGTGTGGCCGGAGAGCCAGCTCCCCGCCCTCGACCTCGCCGTGGCCGTGACCGGTCTCGGCACCGCTGTCCAGACGAACTCCACCCTGACGGTGGCCGTCAACGGCAGCGAGGCTGACGGTGGCACGAGCGACGCCATGGACATCGCTTACGGCCAGACCGACACGCTCCGCGTGCAGGGTTGGGCCGCCGGTGGACAGGGCACCTACACCTTCGACTACTCCGTGGCTGCCGACAGCACGGACGAGTACCCGGAGGACAACCTCGCCCAGCAGTCCATCGACGTGGTCGAGTTCCAGTACGGCCGTGACAATGGTGACTTCGTGGGCCAGACGCCGGCCGACGGTACCGTTGACTTCATCGCCGGTGTGCCGTACGACGTGGTGAACGACATGACCGTCTACGGCATCGACGTGGCCATCATGGACGGCTCCGACGTGGGCGCTGAGGTGGTCTGCCACCTCTTCGACTGGGTCGAGTGGAACAACGGCGGCGGTCAGTACGACGGACTCGTGTCCACCTCCGAGGAGGTGCAGCTCGAGGCCGACTTCCTGAACAGCGGCGACGGTGAGGTGTCCTGGTACACCTTCGCCCTCGAGGAGCCGTACGAGGCATTCTCCGGCGAGGCCCTCATGGCCTGCTTCGAGCACCTCGGTGGTGACAACGTCCAGATCGGAACGAGCACCCCGCAGTACGCCCAGACCGTCTTCATCTACGGTCCGTTCGGTACGGGCAGCGCCTACGACTGGTACTACACCACGAACTGTCCGATGATCCGCCTGAACCTGAACCCGGACGCCACGACCACCATGAGCGTGGACAATGTGGCCGGCGAAGGTTTCCAGCTCGGACGGGCTTACCCGAACCCCGCCACCGGCAACACCCGCATCGACTACACGCTCGATGCTGCGGCCGAGGTGACCTTTGAAGTGACCAGCATGACCGGTTCCATCGTGCGCCGCATGGACCTCGGTGTCCAGCCCGCCGGAACCCAGCGTGCCGTCCTCGACCTTGAGGGCCTCACGGCCGGCATGTACACCTACACCATCACGGTGGACGGTGCCCGTGCCACGCGCAAGCTGATCATCAAGTAATCCGATCACCCGACGTGATTGAGGAAAGGGGGGCCATTGCGGCCCCCCTTTTTCATCTCCGTACGCCTGAGGCAACGCGGAACGGAACGCGCGGGTTATTTTGGCGACCCAATTCACATCATGAAGCACATTCTTACCCTGGCCGCGTGCATCCTCGTGGCCTTCCAAGTCTCCGCCCAGCTGGCCACGGAACTCCCCCGCAAGGCCACGGAGCAGGAGCTCGAAACGAGCCGCCTCCTCGGACTGGAGGAGATCATGCGCGCTGAGGCCAAGGGCCTGCGTGGCGGTGGTGATTCCACCATCATCTTCTTCCATGAGGACTTCGCCAACGGCTTCGCCGGCAACAATGGTTACGGCGCCCTGACCGTGGAGGACACGAGCCCCGACGGCACCATCTGGCAGTATGTTGACGCCTCCGGTGACGGGTACTACCAGGATGCCACGGCGTCCGGTGTCCAGCCGCCCGCCGGCGAATTCAGCACCAACATCGGTGCCCTGAACAGCGAGACCGCCGACAACGGCTGGATGGTCTTCGACTGCGATTACTACAACACCCCCATCTCCAGCGGAGTGGAGGACACCGAGGGCTACCTCAACCTGCCGACCCTGGACATGACTGAGCTGGAGAGCGTGGTCATCACCTGGGACCAGTACCTCCGCTACTGCTGCTACCCGTTCATCCCCATTTTCGTGGAGGTGAGCTCGGACGGCGGTTCCACGTGGACGTCCTTCGAGGCTGGCGGCACCTTCATTCCGTCCGCCAACTCGGCCAGCGCCAACCCGCTGGTGACCGGGCTGGACATCAGCTGCGCTGCAGCCGGTGAGGCCGCGGTGGACATCCGCTTCGCCTACCGTCAGAACCCGATCACGGGGGCCGGCTACAGCCACTACTACTGGGGCATCGACGACATTCGCATCGAAGCCAATCCGGTGGCCAATGACCTCGAGCTCGTGCAGCTCACCAACGGCGATGTGTACTTCCTCTTCGAGTACCGCGTGACCCCGATGGATCAGGCGATTCCCGAGGCCGACGGCGGCGTGCTCGCCGGCGTCTTGTTCCGCAACAGCGGCTACGCCGACCAGGAGAACTGCGTGATCACCGTGGAGGTCCTCGACGACGCCGGCACGGTGCTCAGCACCACGGAGACGGACCCCTTCACGGCCCCGTCCTTCGCCAACAACGAGAACTGCCCGGCCAATCCGCAGGACACGCTCTACATCGCCACGGGTTGGGAGCCCGAGACGGAGGGCCTGTACACCCTGCGCGCGTCGATGGCCAGCGACAGCGTGGCCGACGCGGGTTCCCTTGAGATGGACATGGAGTACACCGAGTGCGAATTCGGTCACGACAATGCCGGCACCCTTGACGTGGAGCTCGGACCGCGTTACGACGACGAGAATGAGTTTTACGAGCCCACGGGATACGGCAACCGCTTCACCTTCCACAACGAGGGGTCCACGCTGTACGGTCTGGCCGTCGCCTTCGGTCCGAGCCTGTCCTCCGGCATCGACTTCGAGATCCGCTGGATCGACCAGGACCCGGAAGTGGGCCTGAGCGACTCCCCGTATGAGTTCGCGGAGTTCACTTCCGATGCCAACTGGGCCGGTTCCGCCGACAACCCCGTGTACTACCCGCTCGCCTTCGAGGACGAGATCGAGGTGTCCGTCGAGGGACTCGCTTCCCCCGGCTTCTATGCGGGTGCGGTCATCACCGAGTTCGACTGGGAGGACCAGCAGCTGACGGTGCTGGGCAACGGCAACAGCGACACCGACAACAGCACCATCATCTACCAGCAGGCCGGCAGCGGTGACTTCGTGTGGTTCACGTCCCAGACGGCGACCCCGGCCATCCGCCTCATCACTTGCCCGGTGGTCAGTGTGGACGTGCTGGGTGCCTACAACGGTGTCCACCTCCAAGGCAACTACCCGAACCCGACCAACGGTGAGACCCGCTTCACCTTCACCTCCGATTGGGGTGGGGACTTCATGATTGAGCTCCGCGACCTGCAGGGCCGCCTTGTGGACGTCCTCGACCTGGGTGCCCGCCCGGCCGGCGAGCACACGGTGGTGTATGACGCTTCCGCCCTTGCGGATGGCATGTACACGTTCTCCCTGCTCACCGGCGATGCCCGCGTGACCAAGAAGATGCGCGTGCAGCACTGATTTCGCGTCGACAAGACGTGGGCGGCCCGCTCCCTGCATGGGGGGCGGGCCGCTATCTTTCGGGCCATGCCGAACACGTCCGGAGGAGGATGGAAGGGCCGCTTGGCGCGCCCATGGGCTGCGCGGGAGCGCCGGCGGGACTGGGCGCGCAATGCCGACCCCGCCGCGGCGCAGGCCCGGGTGCTCTCCGATCTGCTCGAGACGGCCTCCGACACGGCCTTCGGACGGGACCACGGGTTTGATGGGATTGCCGCTCTGCCGGACGCAGCGGCCCGAGCGGACGCCTTCCGGAAGGCCGTTCCTGTGCGGGATTACGAGGGGCTCAAGGGCTACGTCGAACGGGTGGTGGCCGGCGAGAGGAATGTGCTGTGGCCCGGCCTGCCGAAGTATTTCTGCAAGACGTCCGGCACGACCTCCGGCGCCAAGTACATCCCGCTCACGGCGGACAGCTTGCCCAACCACATCGGCGCAGCGCGCCGGGCCCTGTTGCACCACGTCGCCCGCACCGGCAGCGCGGAGTTCGTCGGGGGCAAGATGATTTTCCTGCAGGGCAGCCCGACGCTGACCGACACGGAGGGCGGTGTCCCGCTCGGTCGGCTCAGTGGCATTGTGGCGCATCACATTCCGTCTTACCTGCAGCGCAACCGCCTGCCGTCCTGGGAGACCAACACCATCGAGGACTGGGAAGAGAAGGTCGACGCCATCGTGCGGGAGACGGTGGGGGAGGACCTGCGGCTCATCAGCGGCATCCCGTCTTGGGTGCAGATGTACTTCGAGCGCTTGCTGGAGCACACGGGCAAGGCCAATGTCCTGGAGGTTTTCCCGAATTTCTCGCTCTTCGTTTTCGGCGGCGTGGCCTACGCGCCTTACGCTGACCGGTTCCGGGAGCTCATTGGCGGCGATGTGCCGCGGGTGGAGACGTATCCGGCGAGTGAAGGGTTCCTCGCCTACCAGGATGGGGAGCCGGGGGAGGGGCTTCTGGTCAATGCGG
>WTID01000174.1 GCA_011522855.1 Flavobacteriales bacterium | reverse complement strand
GTCTTGGCGATGTTCTTGATCTCCTCCTCGCGGCGGTTCTTGTCGCTGTACATGGAGAGCACGCGCAGGATGAGGTCCTTGTCCTCAATCTCGGAGGCACGCATCAGGGTCTGGAAGCCGTCCCAGTCCTCTCCCTTGGGGTTGTTGCCGTAGAAGCCATCCTCCACTTCGATCTTCTCGCGGCGCAGCATCCGGGCGACGGCGGCATTGGCGCTCTCAGCCCGCTCCATGGCGAGGTCCTCGTTGAGGGTAATCTCGCCCTCCGGAGAGGCATAGGCGCTCACGCTGGTGCCCTTGAGCATCACGCTGTCGTGGTCGGCGGCAAAGCCGATGAACTCCTTCATGGCGACGATGTCGTCATCTCGGAGTTCGGCGGAGCGGACATTGGAGCGGTTGTAGGCGTAGTGGATTTCGGCCTCCTCGGTGTAGGAGACCACACGCTGGAAGGCATCCTCACCGATGACGAAACGATCGTCGGAGCGGACCCAGTTCTGCGTGGTGATGACGCCGTCTCCGAGCACGACGGGCTCGAAATCCATGGACTTGCTGCCCATGACCCCGCTGATGCGGAGCTCGAGGCGCGCACCGTCTTCCATGCCCTCCTGATAGGGGACCTTGGCGGTGTAGTCGAAGGATTGGGCGGTCTTGGACGGAACCACAGTGTAGTTGCCGGCGGCGTCCTCGCCTTGGAAGCCCTGCGTCTCGAAGGCGGCTTCTCCTCCGTCCCAGACGAGAACGGGGGTGGCTTCGATCACGGCCTTCTTGGCGAAGTACTTGGCCGGGAACGTGCCGGAGAGATTCAATTGGACCTCATCGCCACGGAGGACGAGGGGTTCGGGGTCCATTTGGAGGTTGAGCTCCTCGATGGCCTTCTCCATTTTTCCGAGTCCGCCACAACCGGGCAGAGTGAGCAGGAGGGCGAAGGCGGGGAGCAGAATCGCCAGGGGCTGGCGGAAGATGTACTGCATGTCGATGAATCGGATTCGGGGCGAATTTAATGCGTCAGGAGACGCCAATCAGGCTTGGACGACCCCCATTGCGGAGAACTTTCGAATACGGGCGTCAATGCGCTTGTCCGGATTCTGGACCCGGAGCTTGCGCAGGTGCTTGAGGATGTCGGTCTTCACCGCGGCAAACGCGGCTTCCCGGTCGTTGTGGGCGCCGCCCAGCGGCTCGGGAATGATGCCGTCGATGAGCTTCTGGCCCAGCATGTCATCGGCCGTCAACTTGAGGGCCTCGGCCGCTTCCACCTTGTGGTCCCAGGACCGCCAGAGGATGCTGGAGCAGGATTCGGGGGAGATCACGGAGTACCAGGTGTGCTCCATCATGAGCACGCGGTCGCCGATGCCGATGCCGAGTGCACCGCCGCTGGCCCCCTCGCCGATGATCACGCAGATGACCGGCACGCGCAGCTGCATCATCTCCATGATGTTCCGGGCGATGGCCTCGCCCTGTCCGCGCTCTTCGGCCTCCAGGCCGGGGTAGGCACCCGGGGTGTCGATGAGGCAGACCACCGGGCGATTGAACTTCTCGGCGAGCTTCATCAGGCGGAGCGCCTTCCGGTAGCCTTCCGGATTGGCCATGCCAAAGTTGCGGTACTGGCGGAGCTTGGTGTTGGCGCCCTTCTGCTGGCCGACGAACATGACGGGCAGGTCGTCGATCATGCCGAGTCCGCCCACCATGGCTTTGTCGTCCTTGCAATTGCGGTCCCCGTGGAGTTCCATGAACCGTCCGTCCGTCAGGGCCTCGATGTGGTCGAGGGTGTAAGGCCGGTCGGGATGGCGGGACACTTGCACCCGCTGCCAGGGGCTCAGGTTGGAGTAGATCTCCTGGCTCACCTCGGCAATCTTCTTTTCGAGGTCGGCCACGGTGCTCTGCATGTCGACCTGACCTTGGCCGTCGATGTCCTGTGCCTGCTCCATCTGCTCCCTGAGCAGCCGGATGGGCTCTTCGAAATCGAGGTAGTTCATGGGCATTCCGTTTCGGGATGTCGGATGAACCGCAAACCTACAGCGGCACCGCGGGGTTTCCGCCGCCATGCCCTGCAGATTCTCAACCTCGGGCCTTGAGTTCCTCGACCATGGCCCGCACGGCTCGACCGCGGTGGCTGATGGCGTTCTTGTCGGCGGCGTTCATTTCGGCAAACGTGGCCGATCCGCCCTCGGGAACGAAGACCGGGTCGTACCCGAACCCCTCGGCCCCGTTGCGTTGTGTCGCAATGTGGCCCTCGCAGACCCCCTCGAAGGTTCGGGTGCCCTCCGGGGTGGTCAGGGCGATGACGGTCCGGAAACGGGCCGTGCGGTCCGCCGCCCCGTCGAGGGCGTCGAGCAGCTTGGCCATGTTGGCGTTGGCATCCTTGGCCTCGCCTGCATAGCGCGCCGTGTGTACACCGGGCGCGCCCTCCAGCGCCGTCACCTCGAGTCCCGTGTCGTCGGCGAAGCAATGGGCGCCGTAGTGCTCGAGCACGTATTCCGCCTTCTGGATGGCGTTGCCGGGAATGGTCGGGGCGGTCTCCGGGATGTCTTCCGTGCAACCGATGGCGTCGAGTCCGACGATGTCGTAGTGGTCGGAGAGCATCTGGGCGATCTCCCGCACCTTTCCGGGATTGCGGGTGGCGAAGACGAGTCGGGGCTTGGACATGGGGCGAAGTTCGGAAGGATCAACGGCGCCGGACCTTGCCCGTCGCGGTTTCCTCGAACCGCTCCCGCCATTCCACGGCTCGGGGCCGGTCCGGGTGCGGATGGCCCTCGGCCAATCGCTCCAGAAGGGTCAAACCCAACTCAGGGTCTTCCTCCCCTTCGATGATGAGGGTGACTTGTTGGCCGGTGACCGCGTGGGGGCGTCCCGCCAGATACCACCGGCGTGCCCCCATCAAGGGAAGGGCCAGGGGGGTCAGACGGCGTTCGAGATCGGCCGGATGGACCTTCAGCCCGCCGGTGTTGATCACGTCGTCGAGGCGGCCGAGCCAACGGAATCCCGAAAGGCTGGAGCCGGCCTCGGTCCCGGGCTGCACGGCGTCGCGCGTGTGCAGCGCGTGGACGCCCCGTTCAGGGGCCTCCACGACGAGCCCTCCGTCCGGTCCCACGGTCCAATCGACCCCGGGCAGGGCGTGGTACAGCGTCGTGCCCAACCGGCGGGTGGCCACATGGGTCAAGGTTTCCGTCATGCCGAAACCGTGGTGGAGTTCGCAGCCCACGGCATTCCCCAATTCCTGCAACCGGTCCTCCAGGTCGGGAGGCACCGGTCCGCCGCCGAGGAGCAGAATGCGAAAGACACCGAGGCCTCCGTTCCGAGCGAGGGCTGCGGCCTGTTGGGGGGTGGCCACGGCAAAGTCGAATCGGTCTTCGTCGGGGCGCTCTGGGGCCACAGGGAGGGCGGTCGGTCGGCCCTGTGTCAGCTGCCATCCGAGGATGCGAGCGCGCCACCACATCATGCGTCCGCCGATCCCGGTCGCGGGGAGGGCCGACCACACCCGGAGGGGACGGTCGACGCCTTCCAGCCCGAAATGCACAGCGGTCGCCCGGGCGGAGGCGATGACCGCCTCGGGGTCAAAGGCGATGGCCTTCGGTTCGCCGGTGCTGCCGGAGGTGTGTCCCCGCGCGCGGC
Source organism: Flavobacteriales bacterium (assembly GCA_011522855.1). Classification (GTDB taxonomy): domain Bacteria; phylum Bacteroidota; class Bacteroidia; order Flavobacteriales_D; family Sanyastnellaceae; genus UBA8752. The sequence goes on along the minus strand of WTID01000174.1, from coordinate 2,606 downwards.
CTTCGGTCCATTCGGCATCCAGCTCGAGGAAGGGCTGCACCCATTCGGGAGCGTCGGCCGTTGGTCCGGGAAACCGCCAGGAGTCGGTCATCCGAGCAGGTCGCTGAGGTCCCACGTGCGGAGCGTGCCGTTGGCCTGGGCTTCCGGCCGGTCGAGGCGCAATGTGCCCTCGGCCACCACGAGCGGCGAGGGGAGGTTGTTGGTGAACAGGCTGCCGGTCCCCAAGCCCTGTGGCATGGGATGGGCCTCCTCGGCAATGGCATCGGCCGCCCATTGAGCGATGGCGTTCAGCCCGATGTTGCTTTCCAAGGCGCTGGTTGCCCACCATCCTGCCTCCACTTCCGTGGCGAGGTCGATCCAGTGGTTGGCCTCGACCAGCCCGCCGATGAGGCTGGGCTTCAGGATGATGTAATGCGGCTTGACGATGTGGAGGAGGTTGCGGCGGAGGTCCGTGTCGTGGACGCCGATGAGCTCCTCGTCGAGGGCAATCGGGATGTCCGAGCCGATGCACACAGCCTGCATCTTCTTCCACTGCCCAGGCCGAATCGGCTGTTCCATGCTGTGGATGTCGAAGCGGGCGAGCCGCTCCAGTTTGCCAAAGGTCACGGAGAGGTCCTCGTCGTCGAGGCCGCCGTTGGCATCGAGCCGCAGGGTGACTTCGCCGGCCGGCGCTATGGCCCGGATGGCCTCCAGGCACTCCAATTCCCGTTCAAAGTCCAGCGCCCCGACCTTCATTTTGAGGGTATCGAACCCCCGCTCGAGCAGGGATTCGGCCTGCGCCACCATGTCGGCCACGTCCCCCATCCAGATGAGCCCGTTGATGGGCACAGGGCGTCCGGCGGTGAAGGGGCCAGGGAACAGGGTGCGGTCGCCTTCGTTGAGCAGGTCGATCAGCGCCGTCTCCGCCGCGAACCGAACAGCGGGATACTGCAGGCTCATGGATTTCGGGTCCAGGGCCCCCGAGGCGGCGAGCTTCTTGAGTTCCAACCGGGCCCTCATTTCGCTCTCTGGGGAGAGCCCGGGGATGAGGCTGCATTCGCCGATGCCCACGCGGCCGTCTTCCTCGAGGTCCCGGGCGATCACATAGAAGCTCGGCTTCTCGGTCATCACGCCCCGGGACGTGCCGGCGGGCTGCTTGAATTGGAGCGCGCGCTCCACGATGCGGATCTCGAGGCCAGTCATGCGGTGGCGCTGAGGAAGAGGAACAGGGAAATGGCGAAGGTGCTCAGGGCAATCTTCTTCAGTTCACCGTCGAGCTCGGCCGGGTCTTCCGTGCGGAACACGAAGGCGAGGTGGCGGGCGTGAACAAGGCCGAACAGACCGTACCACAATTGACCTCGCCACGGCCCGGCAGCATCGAGCTGCCAGAAGGCGAGCAGGGCCACCCAGGCCCCGATGAGCAAGGCGGCGTGGTAGACCTTGCCTTGGCGAAAGCCCATCCGAACCACGAGGGTCTGCTTGCCCGTGGCGGCATCGGACAGGTGGTCGCGGAGGTTGTTGAGGTTCAGGACCCCTACGCTGAGGAGGCCGATGGTGGCGGACGGCAGGAGCCAGAGGGGCTCGAAATCGCCCGTGATGAGGGCAGCCGTGCCGGCCACACCGGCAAAGCCGAAGAAGACGAGCACGCTGATGTCCCCGAGTCCGCTGTATCCGTAGGGCCGCTTGCTGGCGGTGTAGGTATAGGCGGCCGCGATGGAAGCCAGGCCAGCGCCCACCCACTTCAAGAACTCCATCCACGCATCGCCCACGGCTTGGAGCACGGTGGCGACACCGGTGGCAAAGGCCAATCCCGCTGTGACCAGGACAGCCCGCTTCATCTGTGCGGCCGTGATGCGGCCTGAGGCGACGGCGCGGTCTGCCCGCTCGCTGCCCTCCACGCGGTCGGCCCCGTTCTCAAAGTCGCCGAGGTCGTTGGCGAAATTGGCCAGGACCTGGAGCAGGAAGACCGTCACCAGACAGCCAGCGAAGAGCGGGATGAACCGGACGAAGCCCACATTGCCCGTGGCCCCCGCCAAGGCGCCACCCGTCAGCACGCAGGCGCTGGCGAGGGGCAAGGTGCGCAGCCTCGCGGCCTGGATATAGTCCCGAACCATGCGGACGTCAGGGGAACTTGGGGTACTTCTGGAAGTCGGGGTCGCGCTTCTCCAGGAAGGCGTTCTTGCCCTCTTGGGCCTCTTCCATGAGGTAGTACATGAGGGTGGCGTCTCCCGCGAATTCCATCATGCCGGCCTGTCCGTCGAGCTCGGCGTTGAGGGCGCGCTTGAGCATCCGGATGGCGAGCGGCGACCGCTTCATGATGGTCTGACACCATTTCACATATGTGTCTTCGAGCTTCTCGAGCGGCACGACCGTGTTGACCATGCCCATGGCTTCGGCCTCCTTGGCGGAGTACTGTTCGCAGAGGAACCAGATCTCGCGGGCCTTCTTCTGGCCCACATGCCGGGCGAGGTAGCTGGAACCGAATCCGGCGTCGAAGCTGCCGACCTTGGGGCCGGTCTGGCCGAAGATGGCATTCTCCGAGGCAATCGTCAGGTCGCACACCACATGCAAGACGTGACCACCGCCGATGGCGTAGCCGTTGACGGCCGCGATGACCGGCTTGGGCA
>WTID01000224.1 GCA_011522855.1 Flavobacteriales bacterium | reverse complement strand
ATGGCCCGGTGCGTCGGCTCCATCGCCGGCAGCATCACCTTGACGCCCCCTGTGGTGCCACTTTGGGCCTGGGCCTGCCGGACCTCGAGGGTCTCAAAGCCAAGCTTGCGGCGGATCCAATTGCTCCGCCAGAGGGTGAGGTGGATCCGGTCAAACGGCACCTGGAACGTGTTGCGCCGGAGCAACCCCATCTCGGCGTGCAGTCCTTCCTCCCCGATGGAACTGGTCATTCCGTAATACTTCAGGACCGCCGTCGCCATGGACACCACCACACCCGACATCAGGAACAGCACGATGCCGGGGAGAATCAGCAGCAGAAAGGCCAGGCCCAACAGCGGCGCCAACAGGGCCGGAACGCTGTCGAGCCAAGCGGTGATGACCTCGGGTTGATTGCCGATGATGTAGGAGATGAGGGCGAAGCCAGCGAAGGCGTTGCGCAAGTGGTTCTGGGACAGTCCCACCTTGAGCAAAGTGCCCAACGACAACGACACGAGCGGAGTCGCCGGGGAGGCCACCGGGGCAGCCGCTTCCTCGACCTCACCTTGAGGATGACCTCCCTCCTGCTCGGGAGCCGGATCCTTCGATTGTCTCCGCAGAATGGACTGCAAGGCCTCGGCGGCCTCCTTTCGGATGGCCACGAGTTGGAGTTCACTCCCGCTCGACCCGGCGGTGTCCACCCGGAGACCAGTCAGGCCAAACACCTGCTGGATGGGCCCCTGAAACAGCTGGATCGTCTGGATGCGCTCAAAGGGCACCTGAAGCCGCTCCCGTTGGATGACGCCCTTTTGGACCACGAGCACTTCCCCCTCGACGCTGTATTGGAACCGGAGGTAATACACCAGAGCATAGGCTCCGGTCAGGACCAGGAATCCGGTTCCACCGAGGAGGATGTTGCGCAAGGCGTTGTCGCCGAACGAAACGCCAATGAGCAGCGGCCACGCCTGCTGACCAAATCGCCACAGGAACTGGGCGGCCAGGATCAGGACCCCGAGGGGGTGTTGGCGGCGCGGCTCGAGGAAGTCCATTACCCCTTTCCGGTCCGGGTGTCGAGGACGGCGCGCAGACGCTCCGCATCCTCCTCATCGAGGCCGGCGATTCTGAGGTTGCCGCTCCCCCCCGCCGTATACAGCTTGAGGTGCTTCAGGCCGAAGACGCGGGCAGCCGGTCCCTGGGTCAACTCGAGGTGCTGGATCTGTCCGTAGGGGACGGTTGTGGTGGATCGCGAAAACCAACCTGTGCGGTACGTGATGTCCCGGTCCCGGACCACATAGCCCCGCCGGGGAAAGCCGAGCGCCTCTTCGAGCAGCCAGAAGCCACCCAGCACCAACTGCACCAAGAGGGGGATCCACAGGAATCCAGCTCCCAGATCGTCGGGAAGCTCCGTATCCGGTGAGACGGCACGGAGGATCATCGGAGACAGGATGCCCAGGGCCAGCACGGTCTGGACCAGACCCCATTGCACGAGGCGCAAGGTCCGGTAGGCCGGGGATACACCCGTGAAATCGAGGGAGCCGAGTTTCGGGACTCCGCTCAGGTCCACCTCCGGATTGGCCGGAATGTCCATTGCGCCAGCCATCATTCAGCGGACAGTCGCTTCTCGACGGTCCCGTCCGAATACTGAATGAGCATCAGCACGCCGGGCTCGGGCTGGATGTCCCGGCCGAGCAGGTCGGTCACGCGGACGATGGTCCTGTCTCCGGAAGGCAGGACCTCCCCCACCGACATGGGCTCGCTGCACGCCTGGGCGAAGAATTGCCACGCCTCGTAGGAGGCGTCGATGTCCTGGTTGCCCCAGGCTCCCGGCCAGCTGTGTCCCCCGCCCTGGACGGTGTAGAGCCACACTTGCGGGCAGGCGCCCTCCACGCCCCACTTCTGGTAGTCCACCGTCGATTCATCCCAAGGCGCTGTGTCCGGGAAGGTGCCGGATTCCTGAAGGCTGATGCCGAAGAGATTCACGAAGAAGGCCATGGCATCCGGAGTGCTCGGGTAGGATCCCCAGCCGTCTACGTTCTCGAGGTCTCCTTCGTACAGGCTCACGTCGTCGTCGGTGCCGTGAATCTCGAGAATCGGCACCATGTATTCGGGGCTGCACTCGGCTTGGATGTCGGACATCAGGATGCCGGCAATCGGGGCCACGGCCCGGAACTCGGTCGAGGCTTCACAGGCCAACAGGTAGCAGAGGTCGGCACCGTTCGAGAATCCGGTGGCGAAAACGCGGCTGGCGTCGAGGCCATAGGTGTCCACCAGCAGCTGACGCAATCCGGAGGTGAAGGCGACGTCGTCCACATATTCACCGGCATGGAATTCATATCCCACGTTCCAGAACTGCTCCCCGTAGCTGTCCTGGGACCCTTGGGGATAGCAAACCGCGAAACCGAACTCGTCCGCGAGGTCGTTGAATCCGGTGAACTGGATCATGCCTTCGGCGTCCCCGGTGTAGCCATGGTAGACGAAAACCAGCGGACAATTGTCCGGCGCCGTGGAGGGCTCGTAGTAGTAATACTCCCGGAGCTCCTTGCCGTCGGGGTACTCTCCAAAGAAGATGGCCGTGACGTCGGACGACTGGGCATTGTTCACCGCCACATCGTCCGCCATGCCGTTGACCGAGACGATCTCGGCGCTCACGGTGTAGTTCCCGCTCAGGTCGAAAGGCAGCACGCCGGCCAGCGAGAACTCATCGCTGTCCGCCGTGCCCAGTGACACGCCGTCCACCGTGGTCTCGCCCGACTCATCGCCCATGCTCCAGGCAATGGTGTAGGAGGAAATGGTGTCGGCGCCGAGGTTGACCACTGAGCCCACCAGGTCGCCCGTGGAGGGGGCAATGGCGATGGGGTCGAGCGTCAAGCTGGTCAGCGCAAGATCCAGGCCTCCGGGCTGGAGCACGGAGACGTCATCGACAGCCCAACCGTAGAGCCATCCTCCCCCGTCGTTGTAGCGGAATGCCAGGTGGACGGAGGGTTCTCCGATGACATCCTCGAGGTTGATCACCTCGAAGTCCCAAGCGCCGTCGTCCGACCCGATGAGGGCCTGCATCAGGACGAAGGTCTCGCCACCGTCGAGGCTGTATTCGATGAAGGCGCCCTCCGTGGTGCCCTGATACGTTCCACCGTCGAAATAGGTCGAGAAGGCGAGCATGGCGTTGTCCACCCCGCTGAAGTCCAGCTCGGGCAGGATCAGGTAGTCCTCGCTCTTGTCGCAGTCGCACCCATCGTCGTTGGTGGCCACAATCTGACCGTGGGGCGCGATGGCCCACCACTGGCTTTCGAGCTGGGCGCTCGTTCCGGCCAGCCAGCCCCCATCCGTGGCGAGGGTCTGCTGGGACCAATCGGCGGGGACGCCATCGTCAAATGTCTCGCTCAACAGAACGGTCTGGGCGCACAGCGGAAACGCCGCCATCGAGGCCGCGAGGAACAGGCAGGATAGGGTTCGGGTCATGCCCCCAAGTTATGGGGCACGGCCAAACTGATCGTCCGACCGAGGCGGTCAATCCGTCAGGATGACCCTGCGGGGGCGCTCTCCGGCGAGGTGGATGAAATGGAGGCCGGCCGTGAGTCGGGTCAAGTCGAGTCGGGCGGACTCCCCCACCACCCCGGACCACACCTCTCGGCCCTGCACATCGGTGACAATCAACGGTGTGCCCGGCAGGGCTCCGGACAAATGGACCACGCCCGAACTGGGGTTGGGGTGAACGCCAATGGGGGCCTCCTCTTCCTCGATGCTCGTGAAGGGCGCACATGGCGACTCCACCACCCAGCGGTAGAAGTAGTAGAAGTAATCGAGGGGCGAGTCCGTGGTGTTGGCCGTGATGGACATCCGGTCGGCGACGGCCACCGGGAAGGCCCCGGCCGGAACGGCGTTGTTCCGGAAGAGCCCCTCGTTCTCGCCTTCGATGCCGATGGCGAAGCCGGTCCCGTTGGGCATTTCGTATCCAATCTCCAAGGTGTTCCATCCCGCCTGCAAGGCATAGGGTGCTTGAAACAACGTGGCGCCTCCCGCATCGCGCAGGTAGACGTCGATGGTGAAAGCGGTCTCAGCGAGCACGTCGACGCTGGTGAGGACGGTTGGCTCCGAGACGGAGAAGAGCATGTCCCAGTTGTCGTTGAAGTGGAATCCGCCCCCGCCGAGCTGGGCGGTGGAAATGGGACCGCCGAGGGCGATTTCGGTGTTGGCCTCCGCATCAAAGAAGGCAGACGTCTCGTCCGTGCAGCCAAGGATGGGTGCGATGCAGGAGCCATCCCCGAGACAGGCAGTGGGGTCATAGTTCACTGCGGTCTCCACCATGCAGCCGGCCACATAGCAGCAGGTGCCGTCGTCGATGGTGGCCGCGGAGGAATAATTGACCGCGCTCGGGTCCGTGCAACCGCAATCGGGAAGCAGCGTATACCGCCACAAGTCATGGTGGTATGTGTCTCCACTGCCCTCGAGACCTCCCGTGAGGTAAGCGTGACAACCGAGCACAAAACTCCCCGGGGCCCAACGGGCGCCTCCCGGATGAGGATCGAGTTCATTCCATGCATCGGTGGTTGGATCGTATTCCCAAAACTCACCATAGTCGAGTGGACCGTGGTTGTCCCCGTCTCCGCTCAAGACATAGCCTTTTCCATCGGCTGCGAACTGGGTTCCGGCCACCCGGGCCTCACCGGGAAAATCATTGAGTTGGGTCCAGGAATCCGTCGCCGGATCGTAGGCGTGGAAGTCCTTATAGATGGTAAGGTCACCATTCTCGGAATCGCCATGGCCAAAGCCAACGTAAGCGATACCGTCAATTCCGAAGTAGAACGGATGGTGTCGGTCACCCCAGGTGAAGGGCGCCCGGATTGACCAGCTGTCAGCCGCAATGTCATAGGCCCACCAGTCGCCCAGATTTCCGTTGTCATTGCTTCCGAGACCGACGAAGACATGCCCGGCCGTCAGCACCATCGCCGGATGGTTCCGGCCGTCTCCAGGGAATGAAGCTCTCTCCGTCCAAGTCCCGGTGGCCATATCGAGATGCCAGAAATCCGTCGGATAACCGGAAGCATTGGATCCAAAACCGACAAAAGCGTTGTCACCCTCGCACACGCCATACCCGTATCCGCGCCCTCCTCCGGGAAAAGCACCCATCGTTTCCCAGGAATCCGAGGTCGGTTCATACCGGTGAACGTCGTCCAAATCGAGCGCGGCGAACCCGGCTTGACCGGCGAGGACATAACCATACTGATCGTTGGCCAACGTGATGGGATGATGCCGTCCATTGCCCGAAGGACTGGTCATCTGAATCCAGCTGCCCTGTGCCGCGAGCTGGGAAATCAGACCAAAGACGGCGGAGAGAAGAAAGAAGTGGCGCATGGGGAGGTCAATCACAAAAGGAACCACGTAGAAGCGCTCAAGTTGCGCCTCTTTGAAAAATCTCTTCCCGCGACAATAAACAGGAGCGCAGAAAGGTTGCCTCAAGGGAGGCGCTGTTGCCTTCCGATTCACCTGTCCCATGACCCGTCATCCCCTCTTCCTCCCCTCCCTCGCCGCCGTCCTCTGCATCAGCATCCTCTCCACGGCCTTCCTCGTCGCCCGCAACAGCCACCGCATCTTCAGCAGTGCGGCCAGCGACATCGAGGTGACGGGCTCGACTTCCCAGGACTTCGAATCCGACCTCGCGGTCTGGCAAGGGCAATTCCACCGCAAGGCGATGGACCTCAAAGAGGCCTACGCCTCGATGAAGGCCGACAAGGAGGTGGTCCGGAGTTTCCTGCTCGAGCGGGGCATCCCCGCAGAAGACTTCGCCTTCCTCGCCATCGACATGGACCAGAAGTTCAAGTCGGTCCCCCAGTTCAATGACGAGGGCGACCTCGTCCACCGCGAGCAGGTCTTCGACGGCTACAAGCTCACCCGCGGCTTCAAGGTGACCTCAAACGACATCGACCTGATTGAGCGAATCTCGCAGGAGGTGACCGAGCTCATCGAACAGAACGTCTACATCACCTCCTATCCGCCCAAGTACTTCTACACCCAGCTCGGCGAACTGAAGATCCAGATGATTGCGGCGGCCTCAGCCGACGGCCAAACCCGGGCCCGCACCGCCGTCGAAGGTGGCGGTGGCGACCTGGGCGACCTTCTCGAGACGAGCATCGGCGTCTTCCAGATTCTCGGCACCAACTCCGATGAGAGCTTCAGCTGGGGCGGCACACTCAACACCTCCAGCAAGTACAAGACGGCCTTCGTCAACGTCAAGCAGCGCTACGCCATCGAGT
>WTID01000074.1 GCA_011522855.1 Flavobacteriales bacterium | reverse complement strand
GTCAGCCATGGGGCAGATCTCGATTTGCGTTCAGATGATCAATAGTGGCACTTGGCGCATTCCCATCCGCCGAGTTCCTTGACCGTCGTCTTTTCGTCTTCCAAATACTTGCGGAGCTCCTCGTTGCCGCGGAGGTCATCCTTGAGTCGCTCGTGAATGTCCTCGTAGTAGCCGGAGGAGGCGAAGCTGATCTCCGCCTTGTTGTGGCACTCGATGCACCAGCCCATCGTCAGGGTGGGCTTGGACAATTCAATCAGGCCGGGGAAGTCGTCCACCAGACCGTTGATCTCCTCCACCGGGGCAATGCGGCCCACGGTGAACTTGCCGACGTCGCCGTGGCAGTTCTGGCACTCGAGGCCACCGACCACAACGTGCTGCTGGTGGCTGAAGAAGACGTGGTCCGGCAGGTTGTGGACCTTGTTCCACTTCAGGGGCTTGCCCTGGAAATCGTCCTGCGGGCTCTGATAGCCGTTCTGGCCCTCCCCGTCGAGATAGGTGCCGGACTCGGCATCGAAGCCGATGGCGGCGTAGATCTTGCCGATCTCGACCTCTCCGTAGCGGCTGCCCTTCTTCACCGCCTTGTGGCAGTTCATGCAGACGTTGGTGGACGGGATGCCGGCGTGCTTGCTCTCGTAGGCGCTGTGGTGGCAGTACTGGCAGTCGACCTCGTTCTCACAGACGTGGACACTGTGGATGAACTTGACCGGCTGGTCGGGGGTGTAGCCTTGGTAGACCCCCACGCCCATCAGACCCTGGTAGCCGATGACCACGAGGTAGGCGACCACAAACAGGCCGAGGATGCTCACGAAGGCGATGTTGTCCCAAGCCCAGGCCCGGAGGCGCACAACGTAAGGGGCGTCGTCGTCCTCGGCCACTTCCTGGGCGGCACGCTCCAGGCTGCGGCGAACGGTGGCGGCGCTCAACGCGATGATCAGGAACAAGGTCAGCAGGATGAGGAACCAAATCGTTCCGTTGGCGCCCTGCTCCTCCTCAAGGGCATCGTAGATGGTCGGACAATCTGTTCCGGTGTCGGCTGTGGCCACCACATCCGGCGGATTCTGGACGTAGGCCATGATGTCTTTGACATCGTCGGCGCTCACCGCCTGGGCGGTCATCCAGCCATAGGTACCGACGTAGCGGTCGACCAGGGATTTGACATAGGGGTCGCCAGTGGCGGCTGCAGCCTGGGGATTCTGGATCCACTGGACCAGAATCTCATCGCTGGAGCCCCAGCGTTCCGCGATGCCCGCCAGACCCGGTGCTGCCAGGACCTCATTGGTCACCTTGTGACAGGATGCACAGTTGGCATTGAACAGGGCTTGCCCGTTCTCGATGTTGCCCTCATCCCAAATGCCCGCCGTCATTGCGGAGGGCGCACTGAGCATGGCTGCTGCCATGATGGAAGCCAGCCCCCTTGCCACAGGAAGGCGCCGCTTCGCGCTCAAGATTCCAAACATGTTGTGCCGCTTGATTTTCGCGGGCAAATGTAGAGCCCAAACCGCGACCGGGCCACGGATTGAGCGAGAAGTTTCAATCCCGGTGTGTGGGTGGCAAATGGGGGCCATGGGCCGGTGAATTCACCGGCGGGAAGACCGCATCGAGCGGCAGGTCGAGGGGCACCACCAAGGCGTTGGAAAAGCGAGGGCGCCAAGCCTCCCGGACACGGTGGGCCGCCAGCGAGGTGGTGAAGTTCCCGACCGTCACCCCGAAGAGCGGCGGATACGGTGTCACATAGATGGGCTGGTCCAGCGCCTTCAGTTCGAGGCTGCGCTTGAGTTGCCGGGCGCTGTCGAGTTTGCCCATGAACAGCTGGACCCTGAACCCCGGAATCCGAATGTCCTTCGCCTCCGGGCGCCCGCTGTCCAGCGCCAGGATTTCGGGGGGAATCTCCCAAGTCACACTCCCGGGGATGCCCGCCGGGCCATCCATCGTGGAGTCCGAGATCATCGCGTCCTCGGGAGGCTCCGGGCTCCCCACATCCGGAGCCACCTCATCGACATCCTCGGACCAAGGAGCGTATGGATCGTCCTCCCTGTCCTCTGACGTTGGGGCATCCGCTTCCGACGTCGGTGAGGCCGGTTTGAACAGCTGCCGCCACCATCCGCCATGGTCCTGCGCAACCAACACGGTGGGCATGGCCAGCGAAAGGAGAAGAAGGAACCAGGCGCGTTGCATCACCGCAAGATGACCATTTTGCCCGACCCTCCAGACCGGCTGTCGGCCTCTCCGGCCAACGCGAAGTACACCCCTTCAGGCACCGGGTATCCCTCGTCATCAAGGGTGTCCCAGACCACGCGACCCCCCGCGCTGTCCAATTGACGGACACGCCGTCCCGCGGCATCCACGATGTGCACCTCAGACCCGAACGCCAGACCATCGATCGTCACGGCCGGCGGGTACTCAGGCCGCCATGGATTGGGGAAAATGGTCAGGGAGGACTGGCCGAGCTCAGAGACGAAATTGGTGGCCGTCCCCCGGAAACTCGTGACCCCGTTCGGCGTGGCGAAATAGACGAGGCCACTGGCCTGATCGATGGCCACATCGTAGACCTCATCGGACGGCAGGGGGCTGTTTTCCGCCGTGAAGTGCGCCACCTGCTCCCGGCCATCGGGCGAGAGCAGGAACACCCCGCTGTTGACCGTGGCCACCCACTTTCGGTTGCCGCCGTCGAGGGCGATGTCCCAGACCGTCTCCGTCTCGAGGAGGAATTGGAAGTTGCCATCCTGCTCGATCAGGATCTGCTGGGCATCGATCGGATCGGCCCCGAACAGCCCGGACGGCTGATAGAACACCGCCGGCCCTTGCAACGTGCCCACCCAGACCTCGCCATCGAGGTCCTCCTCGAGGGCATAGACGAACGAACTCGGCAGCCCTCCTTCCCCTTCACCCTGGCCCAGGATGCGGAAGTCGTCATCGGAGGCGAGACCAGGCGTCCCAGCCGTGGCCATGACCGCCACTCCCCGCCCCTCACCGAGGGCCATCCACACCTGTCCGCCCTGGGTGGCCAACAGCCGCGTGAAGCGGGTCGACGGCCCCAGTCCCTCGAGCTCGAAGACGTGCCACTCCCCTTCTGTATCCCGCATCTTCAAGGGGTGTTCCGTGCCTTCGTTGGCGACCCAGAGGTTGCCCTGACGGTCGAAGTCGAGCGCGGACACGGCACACCGGTCCGAGCTCCAGTTCGAGTTCCAGTCGAGGGGCGAATTGCCCGGGTTCCAAAAGTTTCGGATCTCCGTGCCGGCAATCTCAATCAGGCCTTCCTCGAGGCTTCCGAACACGGCCACTTCCGGGTCGAGGGGGTGAATGCTCACGTCCATTGGATCCTGCACACCGTCACCACCCACCTCGCCTTCGGGAGGCGCAATCTGCCGCCACCAGCTGCCCCGGCGGCCACTGAATCCCTCCTGCCTGTAGAGGGGGACGCCCGCAGCATCGGTTCCACCGGACGCCACCCAAAGCCATTCGTTCCACGCGTCGAGGCGGATGCAGGCGTTGCTTCGCGGGCCGTTCGGAGCCAAGGGGCCATCGAACGTGTCCCCCGCCGCATCCAGTCGGAGGACCCCCGAATGCGCGTTGGCCAGCCACAGTCCTTGGGCCGAAGCGTCCAAGCCATTGGGCTGGAAGTACACGTTGCCCGCCTGCGAACGCACCGCCCCGGGCTGTCCATTCGACGCCCACTGAACGATGCCGAATGGGGTCGAGGCCCAGAACCAATCGCCATCGGCGGCAAGCCGAAGCCAGGACTCGTTGAATTCGGTGGACACCTCGGTCCAATTGCCCCCGGCGGGGGTCCACCAGACCGCGTCCGGTCCTTCCCGGCGTTCGAGGGTGACCAATCCGCCCGATTCCAGGGGAACCAAGTCAATCACGTCGGCCCCGTCCAATCCCGCGGGCGACCAGGTGGCGGGGTTGCCCGGGAACGGCGTCCCCACCGGCGCCGTCCACAGTCCCGAAGAGGTGGCGGCCCACCACAGGTCTCCACTTCGGGCCACCGACCGCACCGACAGGGCGACCCCACCGGCTTCCAGTTTCCAGGTGTCGCGGACTTCCTGGGCGTTCAGGTCGTATTCCACAACCCCGATGTCGGTGCACAGCATCATGCGGTCCCCGTCCACCACGAGGCGGTGGGGCCGTTTGCTGCCGAGCAGGTCGGCCTCAGACAGGTCGGTCACGGACACCACGTCGGAGAGGGCGCCGTCCGCATCCAGGCGGACAAGGTCGAAGGTGCCCTCGGTGTAGGCCACGACCGCCCACGCCGGATCGGAAGCGAGGGCCACGGTGCTGATGTCGGCGCGGCTCAGGCCCTCGGCCTTGCCGAACCGCTGGGTTTCCCCGGTGGGCGAACCGCTGTCATCCAAGGTCAGGGCAAACACCGCCGTTTCGGCGGCCACAAGGGCCAACCCCAGCTCGGCCGAAGCCGCCACATCCACGCACCGCGTGAAGTTGGGATGGTCCTGCCACGTCCCCGTCGCAATCTGGGCAGGCGCCGAACCAGCCACCCCCACACAGAGCAGGAGAGCCGAGAAGACACGGAGCCGGTTCATCATCAGAGGCATGGGAAGTGAATGCGTCATCGAAACCGTCGGGGACGAGGGTTTATTGTGCGCACGAAGGTCAGACATCCGGAGGCAACGCCCGCGGGTCCACCGGACGAACGCCTTTCGGCTTCAATCGCCGGATGCGTGGCGAGGGGGGCAGCACCGACAGGTCAAAGAGGGCCGGCCCCTGCGTCTCGAGATTTTCGAGCGCCTGCTCGTCCGCGAGGCCATACATGAAGTTGCGGTCGCCCAACACCATTTCGACGATGCCCCAACCCACCAACAAGGCCAGCAGGTCCTCGGTGGCCTCGACGGGGCGCCGGACGGTGCGCAGGATCTGGCGGAATCCGAGAAGCTTGCCCTTCCTCCACGTCCGGAACAGGCGACCGACGTGCCGGTCGTATTCAAAGGCCGGACGGTCCGCGCGGAAACGGTGGTCCCAGCAGCGGGACAGCACCGCGTTGACCCGAATGTTCTCGTCCTCCAGCCGCAAGTAGGTGTTCCATTGTCCCTCCTCATCCTCGGAGCGGTGGGGCCGCTGGCGCGAAGGCTCCACCACCACCTCCAGCACACTCCTCACATCGGCCTTCCAGACCTGCGTCCTGAACTCCACGGCGGGTTGGCAATGCATCTCCGCGGCGGCCTCAATCATGTGCAGTTCCTCGTCCACCCGAACGCCGCTGACCGTGCCGTTGTCCTTCACCCCGACGAGCAAGCGCCCCCCATCCGCGTTGGCGAAGGCCACCAGCGTCCGGGCGATTTTCCGGCTGTCGTCGATGCGCGTCTTGAAGTCCTGTTGCTGGTGCTCCCCTTCCGCGATCATTCGAAGGACATGCGACATGCCGCAAAGATGGAGTGGTCCCCCCGGCGCCGGGATGCGGAGTCCACGTGTTTTTGCCTACTTTCGCACTGTCGACGATGGGTTGACTGGATGACAAGGGGGGCCGCAAGCCCCCCTTCTTCTTCGCCCCTCGTTCGGTACGACGACATGATCAACGCGAGCGACATCCGGAATTGGGTCGAGGAACACCTTGAAAATCAAGGGGGCTTCCTCGTGGACGTCTCCGTCTCGGACGGAGCGGACATCCGCGTCCTCGTGGATGCCCAGGACGGCATGCCCATCTCCCGGTGCGTCGAGATTTCCCGGCTCATTGAAGGCCGGCTCGACCGCGACGTTCAGGACTTCGCCCTGCAGGTGTCCACACCGGGCCTGGACCAGCCCCTCAAACTCCGCCCGCAATACGACAAGAACGTCGGGCGCGGCGTCAAGGTGCAGCTCCACGACGGACACAGCGTTGAGGGCACCCTGACCACGGTCGGGGACGACGGCATCATTGTCGAACACAAGGAAAAACGCAGAATCGAAGGCCGAAAGGCCAAAGAGTGGGTAACGGACCGGCACGAATTGGCCTGGGACAGCATCGCCACCACCAAAGTCAAGATTTCATTCAAGCAATAATGGATACGGTGAACCTGATTGACTCCTTCCGGGAGTTCAAGGAATTGAAGAGCATCGACCGAGAGACCATGATGGGCATCCTCGAAGAGGTGTTCCGCAACATGATCATCAAGAAGTATGGTGCGGACGACAACTTTGACATCATCATCAACCCCGAAAAGGGGGACCTCGAGATCTGGCACAACCGCGAGATCGTCGAGGACGGTGAGGTCGAGGATCCGGTCGCGGAGATCGCGTTGAGCGACGCCCTCAAGATCGAGGACGACTTCGAGGTCGGCGAGGAGGTCTCCGAGGAGATCAAGCTGG
>WTID01000240.1 GCA_011522855.1 Flavobacteriales bacterium | reverse complement strand
GCCAACAGCGACGACGGCTCCTGCCTGTACTTCGGCTGCACGGACGCCGAAGCCGACAACTATGACGCCGGCGCCAACTTCGAGGATGGCACCTGTGAATACCTCGGCTGTACGGATGCGGCAGCGTCCAACTACGACGCCGGCGCCAATGTCGACGATGGTTCCTGCACCTACCCGGGCTGCACGGATCCCTTCGCGGACAACTACGACGCCGGGGCCAACCTCGAGGACGGCAGCTGTGAGTACCTCGGTTGTACCGATTCCACGGCCATCAACTTCGATGACTTCGCCAATGTGGACGATGGCTCCTGCCTCTTCCTGGGGTGCACCGATCCGACGGCCGACAACTTCGACCCGCAGGCCAACTTCGACAGTGGCGCTTGTGAATACGGTGGTTGCACGGACCCGGAGGCCGACAACTATGACCCGAACGCCAACGTGGACAACGGATTCTGTGTCTACACGGGCTGTACGGACAGCTCTGCGGCGAACTACGACCCGCAGGCCAACACCAACGACGGCTCCTGCCTCTATGGCGGTTGCCTCGACCCGGCCTATCTCGAGTACGACCCGACCGCCGACGTGGACGACGGCTCCTGCACGACCCTGATCGTGGAGGGCTGCACCGACCCGGACTTCACGGAGTACGATGAGGCGGCCAACGTCGACGACGGCTCCTGCGCCACGGCGGTGGTCTTCGGTTGCACCGATCCGAACTTCATCGAGTACGACCCCGCGGCCAACACCTACGATGGCAGCTGCATGACGCCGCTCATCGAGGGCTGCACGGATCCGGCCTACACGGAGTACTTCCCCGAAGCCAACACGGATGACGGTTCCTGCGCGACGCTGGTCGAGGAGGGCTGCACCGACCCGGGGTACCTCGAATACAATGAATTCGCCAACACCGACGACGGGTCCTGCGTGACGCCGGTCGTGGTCGGCTGTCTCGAGGCGGAGGCCTGCAACTACAATGCGGACGCCAACACGGCCGGTGCCTGTGAGTACCCGATGGACCTCTACGGCGTGGACTATGTGGACTGCGACGGCAACTGCCTGGCGGATGCCGACGGCGATGGCGTGTGCGACCAGGCCGAGGTGCCGGGCTGCACGGACGCCACGGCGGTCAACTTCTCCGAGGCCGCCACCGACGAGGATGGTTCCTGCCTCTATGGCGGTTGCACGGACCCGGCCTACATCGAATTCGATCCGTCCGCCGATGTGGACGACGGCAGCTGCGCCACCCTCGTGGTGCTGGGTTGCACGGATTCCGATTACATCGAATACAATCCGGACGCCAACGTGGACGATGGCTCCTGCGATGAGCTCGTGTCCCTGGGCTGCACGGACCCGGTCGCCTGCAACTACAGTGGCGGATACAACGTGGACGACGGAAGCTGCATCTATGCCGCTGACATCTACGGCAACGACAACGTGGACTGCTTCGGCGCCTGCCTCAACGACGCCGACGGCGACGGGGTGTGCGACGAGGACGAGTTGGCCGGTTGTACCGACCCTGCGGCCTGCAACTACAGCTTCCTGGTCACGGAAGACGACGGCAGCTGCGAATTCTGCTCCTGCTACGAGCCCGAAGTGGTGCCCGGACCGGACACGCTCACCTTTGACAGTGACAGTGCCGGATACGGGGCCAAGCTGGTCCGTGTGGCCCAGCATGTGGGCGGTGCCCTCGACGGCCTGACCACCTACCGCCTGTACGTCACGGCCCAGTCGCCGGACGACAAGCTGTCCAGTGTCTTCGGAAACGGTGACCTGCCGCTCAACCTGAACACCTCGACGACCTGGTATCAGGACCCGATTGGATCAAACTATGGTTCGGCCATCAACCCGCTGCTGTTCAGTGTCATTCCGACGCTGGAGTTCGACAGCTGGATCACCATCGGCATCGGCCAGGTGCCCAACAGTGCCCTCGGTGAGGGGGAGGTCCAGGCGGTGACCAGCCCCGGACAGAACTGGCTGGCGGCCTTCTCGGCCGGTGGCGGCATCGACATCGACGATGCCACGGGCGGCGCTTGGTTCGTGACCAACGACGTGACCAACGGCATCGCCGGGGACGACCTCGACATCCTTGTGGGCCAGTTCACCACGGATGGTGTCATCGCGGGCACGATCAACTTCCAGCTTTTCCTCAACGGAGATCCGGAAATCGACATCCGTCCCTCGGTGAGCTTCTCCTCCGGCGGCATGGAGTCCACGCTTGTGTCCCTCTGCGGTTGCACCAACCCTGCGGCGGGCAACTACGACCCGGATGCGGTCTGGGATGACGGTTCCTGTGGCGCGGCCCCGGGCTGCACGTACCCGACGGCCGTGAACTACGATCCCTTCGCCAGCGGCGATGACGGGTCCTGTGAGTTTGCCGGTTGCACGGTTGACTATTACCGGAACTACACGACCTATGCCACGGTGGACGACGGCAACTGCACGGATGCACCGCCCTGTCCGGATTCCAATGGAGATGGCTCCATCGGTGCGCTCGAGATCACCGACCTCCTGGTGTACTACAACACCGATGGCGGTGGATGCGGCGTCCTCAACCCGCTCACCCCGGCCGAGCTCGGCGTCGCCCCGTGCGACCTGCCCGGCGTGGACTGTGGCGATGAGGGCTGTACCTACGAGAATGCCCTGAACTTCGATCCGGGTGCGACCATCGACGATGGTTCGTGCTTCTGGACGGGATGCACGGACCCGACCATGCAGAACTTCCAGCCGCTCGCCAACCTCGACGATGGCACATGCGTGGAACCCATCTGCTGGGACTTCGACTTCAATGGATCGGTCGGCATCCAGGACCTCCTGGACCTGCTGCTCCTCTTCAATTTGACCTGCGGAGCGGAATAACCAAAACCGCCAAACTTGCTTCGCTTGCGAGGGCGTCCCTGCGGGGGCGCCCTCTTTTTCTGCGCAATGGCGGGATGGAGGTCAATTCGACCCGATGGGGGTCGACCCTGCGAAGTCCGGAGCCCAGACCGCGCCGAGGGCCCATCCTCCCGCAGCAGGAGAGGGGTGGCCGATGCCGAACGCCGGTCCCGTCCAGACCCGGAGTTCACCATGCTCCCAACTGAAGGGGATGCGGAACCGGCCATCGGTCCGCCACAGGGCCCCGACGGCGAGTCGGTGGCCGAGGGTGTTGCGGGTGTGCCGCGACGCGTTGCCAAAGGTCCATCCGATGGTGGAGCCCAGTTCGATGAGCTGGCTTGGTCCCTGAATCGCGCCGCGCCACCAGGCTGTCCACAGCATCCGCTTCACGCCGAGGTCGTCCTGGACTTCGAGCCAAGCGGACACGGTGCGGCTTGCCGTGTCGCCCGCCATCGGTTGGAAGGTGGGGGCGGCCACGGGAAGAACGTGGTGCAGGCTGATGGCTCCCTGCAGCGCGGGTCCTTGGCGGGGCCGGCGTCCGGCGGCGATGCCGAGGGCGAGTTCCGGAGCGATTCCGGCACCGGCGACAAGACCGTCTGGCTCTCCCGATGGGGCGGTCGGATTGTAACCACCCGGGCCGTACTGGGCGTCCCACGACCAACTGCGGCCGTCGAGGACCCACGTCCGGGCGCCGATGCCGAGTCCCGCGCTCCCCGTCCACCCTTGATCCAAGGGCACCCGGACGGCGGCGTGCAGCGCATGGCGGGACTCCCGCCACCCGTTTCCGGCCTGCACGGTGCTGTGCGCTGTGCCGAAGGCCCAGTCCCCAAGGCCGGCTCCGGTCCAACCCGTTCCGTCGGGAGTGGGGTTCCACCCCGCGCTGAACCATTGGTCTGCGATCGGATCCGCCGCGCCGGCCCATCGGGTGGCGTGCTGGAGCCCGAAGGCCCACGGGTCCTGTTGCAGGGCCCAGGCGGCTGGGTGCTCCGTTCCCGGCATCCCGCCAATCCAGGGGGCGAGGGCCTCCTGCGCTCGGACCCCGCCGAGGGTCAGTCCGCCCACGAGCAGGCTGGCCAGCCAGAGGATATGGGATTGCTGCAGGGTCATCGGATCAGGCGGACAGGCTGTTCGACGAGGACGGGCATTCCGCCATCGGTGGTGGCCTCGAGCCGGACGGCATAGACCCCGACGGGGTGGCCTTCCCCGGACCAGCCGATGGGAAAGCCGCCGTCGGTGGTGGCCGCAAGGGCGGAGCCTCCGGGGAGCCCAGATTGGGATTCCTCCCAGACGAGGCGACCCCAGGCGTCGTGGATGGTCATGCGCCAGGCGCTGACGCCACTTCCGCGGGGCCGGAACCGATCGTTGTTTCCGTCGGCATTGGGGGAGAAGGCATCGGGCAGCCAGACGCTGGTCTGGGGCAGGACGCACAGGGTTTGGAGGAGGGTGTCGCTGCACCCGGCGGTCTGCTCGACGACGAGGGACACCGACCAGGTGCCGGCGGCGGGCACGGTGAGTTGGGGATTGGTTCCCTCGGCCCAGGCCACGGAATCGGCGGAAGCGCCCTGTCCTTCGACCTGCAGGGGAGTCCAGGTCCATTGGCCCAATTCCGTGCCGGAGGAGAGGTCAATGAGTCCGATGGGTTGGGCATCCCAGGCGATGCAGTCCGCTGCCGGCGTGACGGAGAAGGCCGCCGTCAAGGGAGGATGTCCCGGGACCAGAAGGGCGGTGTCCACGGTGCAGCCCTGCACGGTGTCGATCAGGGTCCATTCTACTGCGCTGCCCGCAATGGCCTCGATGAGGTGTGGGCCCGGTCCGAGGGCGGTGCCGTCCACTTCATGTTGGGCACCGGCTGGGGACAGCACGTCGAGCAGGAGCGTGGTCGGGTCGCCATGGCAGGACAGGGGGCCGGGCACCACGTCGAGATCGAACGGGGGCAGGACGGTCAGCAGGACGCTGTCCATGGCGGGCGTGGAGCATCCGTCTTCCGCGGTGACCGACCACCAGGAGGTCGTTTCCGGCAGGAGGATGCGCTCGGCCAACGGCAACCCGCCATCCGACCAGTTGAGCGTCACCGGAGCCGTGCCGGAGAGTCCGCCGCCGGCTGTGGCGGTCGCTTCCGTTCCGGCGCCGGGACAAAGCGTGGCATCTGCCACGGTGAGTTCCACCGTCAGGGCGTCCAACACCAGGAGCGACCACGCCTCTTGGACCGCGCACGCCGCACCGGTCCACTCGACCATCACGTCATGGAGGCCGCTGCCGAGGGCGGCCGTGGTCGTGTCGCCCGTCCAGGGCGTGCCGTCGAGGGTCCACAGGATGGACGGGTTGGCCGAGGACACGCCGGAGACGGAGGGGGGAGGCGGGCTTAGGGAAATGTCGTTGAAGCAGAGCGACGTGTCCTGCACGGAGGCCCATTGGGGCGGGGATTCGACTTCGATGTCCACGGCATCCGTGCAGCCCGGTGGGGAGGTCCACGTTACCGTGTGGACGCCGGCCCCGGCTTCTGCCGCGGACCACGACCAGTCCGTGGAGTCCGTCGGGGCCATGACCCCGGCTCCCTGCCAGTCCGCACCGAGGGGGGCGACTGGAAGGTCGATCGGAACGTCAGCCACGCAGGCGACCCACGGGGTCAGGTCGAGCGAATCGGGGTGGACCACGATCAGCAGGGTGTCCACGCAGGTGTTGACCTCATAGGTGACCTCGTGCTCTCCTGCGGGGAAATCCGTGGCGCGGGCCGCCCATTCACACTCTCCGAGATCCGTGACGCTGCCCGAACCGAGGGGCGTCCACCAGCCGCACCACGGACTGGCCTGGAATCCGTCCTGCATCAGCAGGTTGGCCGTGTCCGAGGCGCAAGCGTGCACGACGTCGGGGGCGACGGTCGTCTGCCGGTTGAACATCCACAACGTGTCGGTGCATCCGTTGGGCGCCGAATAGATCAGGGGCGCCCATTGCCCGTCGTTGACCAAGCCGGGATCGTACAGGCCGGTTTCCAGTTCACTGGCGGCGATGCCCGGTCCATCCCAGTTGCCACCGGGAGGGTAGAATCCAGGGAAGGGCACGAACGGATCCTGCTCCGGACAGCTGGTCGAGGTGGGGCCGGCATGGATGGGCAGGACCACGCCGAAAGCCGTGCGGTCGCACCCCTGCATGACGTAGGTGAGGGTGAACGGGCCCGCCGGAGCCTCTTCGGGAAGGAAGGCGTCTCCGTCTTCGGACAGGCCGGGGCCGGTCCACCAGCCGCCGGGGGGCGAAAAGGGCAGCGGGATGCCTGGCTCGGATTGGCACACAGTGCCGATCTCCAGGGGCAGAGCCGCGGGCTGGATGTGCACGGTCGTGGTGCGCGTGCAGCCGAGGGCCGTGAAGGTCAATTGGACCGTCGTGTCCTGTCCGACGGAGGTGACCGCGCCGGGGTCAAAGGTCCATCCGCCCGTCACGCCCGGGCCGGTCCAACTGCCGGTCGCGGGCTGGCCGGGGAGGGTGCCGGGGGCGGATTGGGGGCAGGTGGGGATGTTCCGGGGCGCCCAGAAGTCGAGGACCTCAATCTCGGCCCCGGGGGCGCAGGCGGCGGGG
>WTID01000134.1:1486-6469 GCA_011522855.1 Flavobacteriales bacterium | reverse complement strand
CTTCGGTCCAGCCCGCCACGTGCGGGCTGACCTGTACCCGGGGGTGGGCCATCAGGCGCGTCCAGACGGCATCGCCCTCGTTGGCCACCGTCTCGAAGCTGCTCGCTTCCCGTTCGAAGACATCCAGCCCGGCGGCGGTCACGCGGCCGTCGATCAGGGCGTCGATCAGGTCGGCAGTCCGGACGACGGAGCCACGGGCCGTGTTGATGAGCACGATGGGCTTGGCGAATCCGGACAGGAATTCCCGGTCGACGAGGCCGCGCGTCTCCGGCGTCAGATTGCAGTGCAGGCTCAGGATGTCGGCCTCGCGCTGAAGCGTGGTTAGGTCGACGGCCTCCACCCGGCCACCGAGGGCGCCGTCGTGGTCGTCGCGATAGCGATCGCAAGCGAGGATGCGGCATCCGAATCCCTGGAGCTTTTCGGCGAATGCGCTGCCCATGTGGCCGTATCCGAGGATGCCCACGGTTCGTCCGCTGATTTCCATGCCGCGGTGGCCTTCGCGGTCCCATTGGCCCTCCTTGACCGAGACGTCGGCTTCGCGAAGCAGGTTCATGAGGGACAGGAGCAGACCGAGGGCGTGCTCCCCGACCGCGTCGCGGTTGCCTTCCGGGCTGTTGAAGACCTGGATGCCCCGCATCTCGGCCAGGCCCACGTCGATGTTTTCCAGACCGGCCCCGGACCGGCAGATGAAGCGGAGGTCGGGCAACCGGTCCAACAGGTCCGCGTCCACCCGGATGCGACTCCGCAGGACAAGCCCGGCGGCATCCGGATGCTGGCGCACACCCTCCAGGGGGTGGCCCTCGGTGGCGTCGACGCAGGCCATGCCCGCCTCGCTGAGTCGGCGGGCGAGGATGGGGTGGACCGTGTCGAGGAAGAGGACCTTCATGGTGACGGTCCCGTCAGGCGGCCATCAGGACCCCGATGCCGAAGTAGATGATGAGGCCGATGATGTCGTTGGCCGTGGTGATGAAGGGCCCGGTGGCGAGGGCCGGATCGATCTTGAATTGGTCCAGCGTGAGCGGGACGAAGGTGCCGAACAGCGCGGCGAAGACGATGACCGCAATCAGGGCCAGGCTGACGGTCACACTGAGGTTCCACCCGTAGCCGAGGACCAGGCTCGCCCCGAGGATCACGAGGGCGCAAATGGCGCCGTTGAGCAGGGCCACGGAGAGTTCCTTGAGCAGCCGGGGCGCGAGCCGGGCATCCGAGGGGGTGCGGCCGCCGGCGAGTCCCTGCACCACGATGGCCGCAGACTGGACGCCGACATTGCCTCCCATGGCCGCGATGAGCGGGATGAACAGGGCCATGGAGGGGAAGCGCTCGATGTCGAAGGCCCCGATGACATAGGCGCCGGCCAGTCCGCCGAAGAGGCCGATGAGCAGCCATGGCAGGCGGGCCCGGGTCATTTCCCAGAGGGAGTCGTCGCTCTCGACCTCGTCGCTGAGGCCGCTGGCCAGCTGATAGTCCTTCTCGGCCTCTTCCTCCATGAGGTCCACGACATCGTCGATGGTGATGCGGCCCAGCAGGCGGTTGTGGTCGTCCACCACGGGCAACGCCACGAGGTCGTATTTCTTCATCACCTGCACCACGAGCTCGTCGGGGTCGTCCACCTTGACGGTCCGGGTGTCGTCCTCGCGGAACAGGTCGCCGATGGTGCTCCGGGTACTCGAGGCCTCCAGAAGGAGCCGCTTCAGGGACAACCGGCCCAGCAATTGTCCTGCGGAATTCACCACATAGACGCTGTGAACGGTGCCGACTTCCTCGGCCTGCCGCCGCATCTCCCGGATGGCCTGGGTCACCGTCCAATCCATCTCCACACGGATCAACTCCGTGCCCATGAGGGCGCCGGCGGTGCCTTCCGGATGGCGCAGCAGGGTCAGCAGGTCCTCGCGGTCCTCCGTATCGAGCTGGGCGATGACCTTCTCGGCCCGCTCCTCCGACAGCTCGCCGACCACGTCGGCCGCGTCGTCCGAATCGATGTTCTCGAGGACCTCCTCGGCGATTTCCTCGTTGGTCAGGCTGGCCAGCAGGGTCTCCCGGACGTCCTCCTCCAGCTCGACGAGCACGTCTCCCCGCTCCTCGACGTCGATGAGTTTCCAGAGGTAGTGCACCTGCTCCTCCTCAAGGCGGTCGAACACCTCGGCGATGTCGGCTGGGTGCAGTTCTTCGAACCGGGCGCGGAGGTCGTCATCCCGACGCTGGGCGATGTCCTCGCCCAAGGCTTGCAGGTAGTCGCGCGTGATGTCCTCCACGGGGCAAAGGTCGCCCGTCCGCTCAGTTTTTCCGCTTCGAACGGAAGAAGGACGTGAGGAGTTCCGCACACTCCTCCTCGAGGACCCCACCCACGAGTTCCGTCTTGGGGTGGAGCAGCCCCTCGTCGCGCTTGCCGTGGAAGTCGAGGCCACCGCGCTTGTCGTCCCGGGCGCCGTAGACGATGCGCCCGATGCGGGTCCAATAGGCCGCCCCCGAACACATGGGGCAGGGCTCAAGCGTCACGTAGAGGGTGCACTGGTCGAGGAACTTGCCGCCGAGGAATTCGCTCGCCGCGGTGAACGCCTGCATTTCGGCATGGGCCGTGAAGTCCCGAAGCCGCTCGCAGAGGTTGTGGGCTCGGGCGATGATCCGGTCCCCCGCCACAATCACCGCGCCGACGGGCACTTCTCCCGCCTCGGCCGCCCGGCGGGCTTGGTCTAGGGCCTGTCGCATGAAGTCTTCGTCCGTCATGATGCGGGCTCAAGTTCCATCACGGAGGCCAATTGGAGCCAATCCTGCATCAAGGCTTCAGGACCGGGTCCCTCGACCCGGACGGGACGGCCCCGGGCCTCATCGGGTTCGAAGGAGGCGAGCTGGGAGGCATGGAGCGCGGTCCATCCGTGCAGCCGGGTCCATTCACGGGCCAGGAACTCCTGCTCCGGCTGGCCGACGGTGGGGACGAGCACGGCCGTTCGCCCGAGCACCACAAGGTCCAGCAGGGTGCTGTATCCACTGCGGCACACGATGGTGTCGGCCGCAAGGACGGCCTGGCGGAACCGGGCGTCGTCCGCATCGTGGACGGTGAGGACATTCCCGTCCCGGTGTTCCCCGCCACCGGGCCTGCCCGCGAGGATCAAGGCACGTCGTCCGTCCCGCTGGAAGCAGGTCCTGAGGTCCTCCTCCATCGTGGTCCGTTGGGGCTCGGGGCCACTGACGAGCCCGAGGAGGACCGGAGCGTCGTCCAGCCTTGCAACCGAATCGTCTTTCACTTGGAACCGGCTCAAGGGGCCGATGTAGCGGGTGGGGGCGCTGATGGCGTGTGCCAATCGACCGGCGAGGACGCAGTCTTCGGTGTCGGGGACCCACACTTCGTCAAAGGTTTCCGCATACCGGCGGACGACGGCGGTGGCCCACCCCCGGACCGCTGACGGGACCGGCGGGTTCAGCTGGTGCGACAGGAAGACGTTGGTCACACCCGGAAGCCGGGCGCAGGCGCCGTAGCAGTTGTCGCTGAACACGTGGGTCACGCCGTGTTCCGCGGCAAACGCCGTCGTCCAGTTGCGCTCGGCGGTGATGCTCCGGACGAAGCCGGGCATCTGGAGGGCGATGCGGGGCAGGGTGCCGAGACCTTGGGCGTAGCGGATGGTGACCCCCGGCTTTTCCACCCGGGACCAAGCCGTTCCCATGGCCTCAGGATGAAGTCGGTCCCACTCGGCCATCCGGGCATCGAGCCAGGCCCCGGCGGTGCCCCGCGAGGCGATGGTCACCCGTGCCCCGAGCCGCCGGGCCGAGACGATGAGCGGCCAGGTCCGCGTGGCGTGCCCCATGCCCCAATCGAGGATGGCGAAGAGCACATGGGGAGCGGGAGGTCGGTCTGAGGTGGACACGCCGGACATGCGCTGTAATTTCGCTCGCCATGGGCAAAGACAAGCTCCGCAAGTGGAAGGAGAACGCCGCGTTTTCCCACGTCTTCGAACCCGACCTGAAGTCCATCGTGGACGGCGCGACCCTGAACCGGGGCCAATGGGCGGAGACGGTCTTCGGCAACGACCGCCCGATCACGCTGGAACTCGGGTGCGGCAAGGGCGAATACACCGTGGGTTTGGCCCGGCGCCATCCGGACCGCAATTTCATCGGGGTCGACATCAAGGGCCACCGCTTTTGGCGGGGGGCCAAGACCTCGAGCGAGGAGGGCCTCGACAACGTGGCCTTCCTCCGAACCAAGATTGAGTTCGTCCAGAATTTCTTTGCCGAGGGAGAGGTGGCCGAGGTCTGGTTGACCTTCTCCGATCCCCAGCCCAAGGACGAGAAAGGCACCAAGCGCATCACGAGCGAGGTGTTTCTGAAGCGGTACCAGCAGTTCATGGTGCCGGGGGGGCTGATCCACGTCAAAAGCGACAGCGAGCTCTTGTACACCCTCTCCAAAGAAGGCTGGATCGAGGCCGGCTTCCCCATCTTGGAGGACAGTCAGGACGTCTACGGTGACCTGGTGCACCGCGTGGACGCCGATTTCGCCGACGTCCTTCGCATCCGCACCTACTACGAATCCCGGTGGCTCGAGGAGGGAAAGAACATCCACTACCTGCGGACCCGGGCATGAGCATGGAGCAGGGCACGGCCACGGCCCGTCCGGGCAGCGGGGAATTCGAGCGCGACGTGCACGCGGTGGCTCGCCTCATTCCGCCAGGCCGGGTCACCAGCTATGGGGCCATCGCCCGCTATCTGGGGGCCGCGCGGTCCAGCCGGATGGTGGGCTGGGCCATGAACCGCGCCCTCGAGGCCGATCCGAACGGGGCTCCCGACGCCCGTCCCGTGCCGGCCCACCGCGTGGTCAACCGGCTCGGGATGCTGAGCGGCCGCCTGCATTTCCCGACCCCCACTGCCATGGCCGAACGCCTCATTGCCGAGGGTGTGGAGGTCCGCGACGATCGGGTGGTGGACTTCGATGCCCGCTTCTGGGATCCCTCGACCGAACTTTGACCCATGGAGACATTGACCCGTGAACACCTG
>WTID01000134.1:0-1386 GCA_011522855.1 Flavobacteriales bacterium | reverse complement strand
GACGTGGAGGTGGTGCCCCTTCCGGAGGAGGAGCGGACGCTGGACACCCGCAAGGTGCTGCCCGGCGTGAAGCACGTGATCGCCGTCGCCTCCGGCAAGGGGGGCGTGGGCAAGAGCACGGTCACCGCCAACCTCGCTGTCGAGCTCGCTCGCCGGGGCCACCGCGTCGGCCTCGTCGACGCGGACATCCATGGCCCGAGCATGCCGACCATGTTCGACGTGGTCCGGGAGAAGCCCGAGCCGGTCGACAAGGACGGGAAGCCGCTCATCGGGCCGGTCGAGGCCCACGGGGTGAAGCTCCTCAGCATCGGATTCTTTGCCGACCCCGACCAGGCCATCGTGTGGCGGGGGCCGATGGCGTCCAAGGCGCTCGGCCAGCTCTTCACCGATGGGGACTGGGGCGAGCTGGACTACATGCTGGTCGACTTGCCTCCGGGCACGGGGGATGTGCACCTGTCGCTGGTGCAGCTCGTGCCGTTGAGTGGAGTGGTCGTGGTGAGCACACCGCAGGACATTGCCCTCGCCGATGCACGCAAGGGGGTGAGCATGTTCCAGTTGGAGAGCATCAATGTGCCGGTGCTGGGCCTGGTCGAAAACATGGCCTATTTCAGCCCCCCGGACCTGCCGGACCGCAAGTACCACCTCTTCGGTCGGGATGGGGTCAAGCGCTACGCCGAGGCGTCGGACACGCCGTTCCTTGGCGAGCTCCCGCTCGTCCAGGCCATCCGCGAAGCCGGAGACGCCGGCCGGCCAGCGGCCCTGCAGGACGGGACGGAGGCGGCCCGCGCCATCGCGGCCGTGGCCGACCGGATGCTGGAGGAACTCGCCAAACCCCGCCCCGCCACCCCGGCAGAGCAAGGCGAATCGTAAATTCGCACCATGGTCGACACCCCGGCAGCCACCCAGGACCTCCACGCCCGCATCGACCGGGCCCTGGAGGAACTGCGCCCCTTCCTCCGTTCGGACGGGGGGGACATCCAGTTGGTGGGGGTGCTTGAAGACTGGACCGTCGAGGTGGAGTTGCAGGGGGCGTGCGCCCATTGTGCCCAGGCGGCGATGACGATGCGTGCGGGCGTCGAGGAGGCCGTGAAGCGCGCCGTGCCCGAGGTGACCGCCGTCCGAGCGGTCAACATGCCGGAGTCGGCCCGGGGTTGAACACGCCGGACTTGCCGTTGTTGCACGGACAGCCGGCCATGAATCCTACCTTCGCCGGGCGAAACCCATGATCCAGACGGACATCCTCATCATCGGTGCCGGGCCGTGCGGCCTCTTCACCGTGTTCGAAGCGGGGCTGCTCAAGCTCAAGTGCCACCTGATTGACGCCTTGCCCCAGGCCGGCGGACAGTGCGCGGAGATCTACCCCAAGAAGCCCATTTTCGACATCCC
>WTID01000136.1:5124-6569 GCA_011522855.1 Flavobacteriales bacterium | reverse complement strand
CTGAGGCCCGTGCCCGCCTTGGGGCTGTACGGCTGAATGGTGTAGCCCTTGTAGAGCAGGCCCTTGGCATGCATCTGCGAGAGCAGCCACCACACGGATTCCATGTACTTCGGCTCGTAGGTGACGTAGGGGGACTCCATGTCGACCCAGTATCCCATGCGGCGGGTCAGGTCGTTCCATTCGGCGGTGTACCGCATGACGGACTCGCGACAGGCGGTGTTGTATTCCTCCACGGAAATGGAGCGGCCAATGTCCTCCTTGGTGATGCCCAAGGCTTTCTCGACGCCCAGCTCCACCGGCAGGCCATGGGTGTCCCAGCCAGCCTTGCGCTCCACCCGCTCGCCCTTGAGCGTGCGGTACCGGCAAAACAGGTCCTTCAGGGCCCGCGCCATCACGTGGTGGATGCCCGGCTTGCCGTTGGCGGAGGGCGGTCCCTCGAAGAAGACGAATCGGCGGCCCTCGGGGCGGGAGTCCACGCTGCGCTGGAACACATCGCCCTCCTCCCACTGCCGCATCACGTCATCGGCGATGGCGGGCAGGTCCAGGGGGCCTCGTTCTGGGAAACGTCGGGTCATGGCTGGGTGGCGGATGACGGGAAATGGGACCGCCTCCGGTCGCGCGAAGATAACCCGGACCCCTGCCGGTTGGAAGGATCAGATTTCGCTGACCTTGAGCATGTTGGACATCCCCGCCTCGGCGATGGGCATGCTGGCCACGTGGATGATGCGGTCCCCGTCCCCAACGAACCCCTCGCGTTGGAGGATGGTCTTGACGTCCGAGATGGTGTGGTCCGTGGAGATCATCTTGTCGTAGTGGTGGGCGACCACACCCCAGCACAAGGCGATCTGGCCGAGGATGTTCTTGTTGCCCGTGAACACGTGGATCGGCGCATTGGGCCGTTGGCTGGCCACCTTGTAGGCGGTGTACCCACTGAAGGTCATGGTCACGATGGCCTGGGCACCGATTCGCTGGGCCAGATCGCAGGCGTTGTAGCAGATGGCGTCCGTCACGAGCCGTTCGGGCCGGATGTCCTGCTGCTCGCGGTGCGTGTAGTAGATGCGCGGCTCCTTCTCGATTTCCGTGACGATGGCGCGCATCGCCTTGATGACCTCGATGGGATGCTTGCCCACGGAGGTCTCCCCGCTGAGCATGACGGCGTCCGCCCCGTCGAAGACCGCGTTGGCCACGTCGGTGACCTCGGCCCGGGTGGGCGCGATGTTGTCCACCATCGACTCCATCATCTGGGTGGCCACGATGACCGGCTTGCCCTCGCGCTGACACAGCTCGATGGTCCGCTTCTGGATCATGGGGACCTGCTCCATCGGGACCTCCACGCCGAGGTCGCCCCGGGCAATCATGACCGAATCAGTCGCCTTCACAATGCCCTCGAGGTCGTCCACAGCCTCGGGCTTTTCCACTTTGGCCACAATCCGCGCATGGCTCCC
>WTID01000136.1:0-5024 GCA_011522855.1 Flavobacteriales bacterium | reverse complement strand
GGTCGTCCACAGCCTCGGGCTTTTCCACTTTGGCCACAATCCGCGCATGGCTCCCCGCCTGCTGGATGCGCTCCCGCAAATCGATCACATCCGCCGACGAACGGACGAAGCTCAGTCCGATCCAGTCCACGCCAATGCTCAAGGCGAAGGCTAGGTCTTCTCGGTCCTTCTCGGTCAGGCTCGGCAAGCTGATGGCGGTGGAAGGCAGGTTTAGGCCTTTCCGGGAATGGAGGATGCCCCCGTGCTCGACCGTGCAGACCACCGTGTCGACGCCATTCGTCTCGTCCACGCGCAGGCGGAGTTTGCCATCGTCCAACAGCACGGGCTCCCCGGCCTTGACATCGGCCGCGAACTTTTCGTAGCGCGTCCAGGCCACGTCGGCATTGCCGGTGCCCTCGCCCACCTTGATGGTGAGTTGGTTGCCGTTGACGAGTTCAGCGCCGTCCTCCATCATGCCCACCCGCAACTTTGGGCCCTGCATGTCGGCGAGCAGCGCCGTGTGCGTCCCGAGCTTGGCGTCGATGGCCTTGACCTTCTCCACCGTGGCGGCGTGGATGGCATGCTCCCCGTGGGAGAAGTTGAGGCGGATGACGTTGACCCCTTCGCGGATCAGGCCCTCCAGAACCTCGGGCGAGGTGCTGGCCGGGCCGACGGTGGCGACGATCTTGGTGAATTTCTGCGACATCTCGCGTGCGTTTGATTCATTCATAGTGCAGCACTGCATGGCCCTCAACGCTGGACGCCTCCACAGGGAAGCAAGCGGCGACGCGGCGCATGGAGCGCAGGGAGTCCATCAACCGCTCCGCCTGTTCACCAATCATGGATTCGATGCGCAGCAGGTAGTCGAAGTGGACGAGGGTGGGGATCATTGCCCCTTCCGGCGACCGGTTCCAGACGACATCGAAGGACCAGCCTCCGAGTTCATCCTCGTGCCGCCAGACGCAGTGTCGGGTGGGCGGCCGCTTCTTGTGGGTCACTTCGAGCTCGATGTGGAACGCGAGTCGGGTGCCCAGGGTGCGATTGAGGTTCCAGCAGAAACGGTGACCGGCATCAGCGCAACTCACCCCGAGGAAATCGAAGGGCAGTTCCTCTTCCTCGATGTCGAGTCGAAGGGTCGTAGCCATGGTGCGCGATCAGGGCATTTGCGTCACCCTCAATCATCGCCGAAGATATGACGGCAGGCCTCGCGGGCCGCGGCCTGCTCGGCCGTTTTCTTGGAGGGACCGTCGGCGGTTCCCATCACCTTTCCTCCGACCTTGACCTGCATCTGGTAACGGTTCTCGCCATCCCGCTTGAACTCGCGAATGACCTTGAACTCCACGCGCCGCTTGCGTTTCTGGCCCCACTCGTGAAGCTTGCTCTTGAAATCGACCCGCGCCTGAATCCGTTGGTCGAGGTCGAACCGCCTCAACAACTTCAGGACGCCTTTCTGGGTCTTGGTGAACCCTTTGTCGAGGTACACGGCCCCCACAAGGGCTTCCATGGCATTTCCGCGCAGCGAGGCGTGGACGGCTCCCCGGCCCGTCTGGGCATCCAGCAAGTGCTCGACCCCGATCTCCTGGCCGAGCAGGTTCAGCGATTCCCGACTCACCAGCCGCGACTTCATGCGGGTCATCTCGCCCTCGTCCCCATTCGGAAACTTGCGGAACAACATGTCGACGACGATCATGTCCAGCACGGCATCCCCGAGGAATTCAAGGCGCTCGTTGCTGGGGAGTCCATCCCGCTGGCACGCCACGGAACTGGAGTGCCGGAGGGCCTCCTCGTAGGGCGCGAGGGAATGGACGCGGACGCCGAAGTGACGGCGAATGAAGCGTTTGATGCGGGCTTCCCGGGAGGTCCTGCCCAGGAAGATCATCCGAATTTGCGGACGATGACCGAGGCGTTGTGTCCGCCGAACCCGAAGGTGTTGGACAGCGCGGCGCGAACGGGGCGCTCCTTCTTCACGTTGAAGGTGTAGTCGAGGTCCTGGTTCAATGACGGGTCCGGATCGGTGGAGTTGATCGTAGGAGGAATGACATCCTCCGTCACCGCCATGATGCACGCCAACGTCTCAATGGCTCCGGCTGCCCCGAGCAGGTGGCCTGTCATCGATTTGGTGCTGGAGATGCTCAGCGCCGTGGCGTGGTCTCCGAACACCTCTTCAATGGCCTTGACCTCGGCGATGTCTCCCAGCGGGGTGGACGTGCCGTGGACGTTGACGTAGTCGAGTTCGTCCGGCGACATGCCAGCGTCGTTCAATGCAGCGCGCATCACATTGCGGGCGCCCAACCCCTCCGGATGAGGGGCTGTCAAGTGGTGGGCGTCGGCCGAAGCGCCGCCTCCCATGACCTCGCAGATGATGTGGGCCCCGCGGGCCTGGGCATGCTCCAAGGACTCCAGCACCAGGGCGCCGGCTCCTTCACCGAGGACGAATCCATCGCGGTGGACGTCGAACGGTCGAGACGCCACTTCAGGCTCCTCATTTCGGGTCGACAGCGCCTTCATGGCGCTGAATCCTCCGATGCCCGCCTCCACCACGGCCGCTTCGGCTCCACCCGTCACCATGGCATCGGCCTTGCCATACCGTATGGCATTGAAGGCGTCGATGATGGCGTTTGTGGCGCTGGCACAGGCGGAAACGCAGGCGTAGTTGGGACCCCGGAACCCGAATTCCATGCTGATGTGACCGGCGGCGATGTCTCCGATCATCTTCGGAATGAAGAACGGATTGAAGCGGGGCGTCCCGTCGCCTTCGACGAAATTCTGGATCTCCTGCTGGAAGGTGAGGATGCCCCCGATGCCGCTGCCGAAGATGACCCCCACCCGGTCCGGGTCGGGCTCCGCCTCAGCGAGTCCGGAGTGCGCTACGGCCTGACGGGCCGCCACGATGCCGTACTGAGCGTACGGATCCAGCTTGCGCTGCTCCTTGCGGTCGAAATGGTCAGCGGCGTCCCAGCCCTTCAGTTCACAGGCGAACTGGGTCTTGAATTTGGACGCATCGAAGCGGGTGATGGCACCGGCTCCGCTGACTCCCTTTTTCAGGGCGTCGAAATAAGCGGGAACGTCATTGCCCAACGGAGTCAGGCAACCCATTCCCGTGACGACGACACGGTTCAGCTCCATGCGGGGCTTACTTCGCGTTTTCGATGTACTCGATGGCTTGGCCGACGGTGCCGATCTTCTCGGCTTGGTCGTCCGGGATGGCGATGTTGAATTCCTTTTCGAATTCCATGATCAGCTCGACGGTGTCGAGGGAGTCCGCCCCGAGGTCGTTGGTGAAACCAGCGGCGTCGTTCACTTCGGATGCATCGACGCCGAGCTTGTCGACGATGATGGCGGTCACTTTTTCGCGGATATCAGACATGATGTGTGGTGTTGCGAATGCGGTGCAAAGGAAACGCCTTTTTTTCGAGTGGCCTCCCCTCTGAGGACCGCATTGGAAAACTTGCTCACTGCCCCGGTGTGAAGTAGACAATGAGCGCTGATAATCAATGGATTAATTCTCCTTCTTGTCGGCTTCCCGTCCGTAATGGAACAGGATTTCGTTTAACGGTTTCCGCGAAAGATTCGGCACTCTGGCGTCATCGGCGGGCCAACCGACTGGGATGTTGAGGAAGGCGCGCTCGTTTTCCGGCCGCTCGAGGAGCTCGGCCAGGAAGTTCATCGGAGACGGCGTGTGGGTAAGGGCCGCCAGACCGGCTTCGTGGAGGGCGGCCAGCAGGAACCCTACCGCGATCCCGCAGCTCTCCTGGACATAGTAGTTGGGGTTCTTCTCTCCGGTCTCTTCATCGCGGTCAAACACCTTGCGAAACACGATGATGAGCGCCGGGGCCTCCTCAATGAAGGGCTTGATGTGGTCGGTCGCGAGGGGCTCCAGGTCGTCGAGCCATTTCTTGGACATGCGGCCGTGATAGCTCCGGTACTCTTCCTCCTCGACCGCCGTTCGAATGCGCTTCCGCAGGGCGGGGTCGGTCACGATGCAAAAGGACCACGGCTGCTTGTGAGCCCCGCTGGGTGCCGTCCCCGCGATGTGGACGGCGCGCTCGAGCACATCCATCGGAACGGGGTCCGGGCTGAAATGCCGGACGCTGCGCCTCGCCTCCATGTGTGCGTGCATCGCATCAAGGCGGCGGCGCATCTCTTCCTCGCCATGGCGAGGCAGGGAGTAGGGAACGTGCTCATTGTGCGCGCTCATGCGTTGCGGAGTCGGTTGCGGATGTCCTTCATGAGATCCGATGCGTAGACGAACTCGTCCAGCGAAGCGACCCCGCTGTCCAGGATGCCCTTGCGGTCTCCCTGCCAAGCCACGCGGCCCTCGTGCAGGAAATGGATGTTGTCCCCGATTTCGATCACGCTGTTCATGTCGTGGGAAATGACCACCGTCGTCGTGCCGTACTCGGTCGTCAGGTCCTTGATGAGGTTGTCGATCACGATGGCCGTCTGCGGATCGAGGCCCGAGTTGGGTTCGTCGCAGAAGAGGTACTGCGGTCGCCCGACGATGGCCCGGGCGAGGGCCACGCGCTTCTGCATGCCACCAGACACCTCGGCGGGAAACCGGTCCTCCGCCCCGTCCAACTCCACGCGCTTCAGGCACTCCATGGCCCGCTCACGCCGCTCTTCCGCGGTCATGTCGCTGAACATCCGCAAGGGAAACTCCACGTTGTCCAGCACGGTCATGCTGTCAAACAGGGCGCCGCCCTGGAAGAGCATGCCGATGCGCCGGCGCACGGCCTCCCGCTCCTTCCGTTCGAGATCGGAGAACACCACATCGTCGTACTGCACACGGCCGGCATCGACCTCGAGCAGGCCCACGATGCACTTGGTGAGCACCGATTTGCCCGAACCGCTCCGGCCGATGATGAAGTTCACCTGACCCGCATGGAATTCCGCGTCGATGCCGTGGAGCACCGTCTTGTCCCCGAAGGACTTTTCGACGCCGCGCACCCGGATCATGTCAGCAGGAGTTGGGTGATGACGAGGTTGGCCACCATGACGATGACCACGCTGTAGACGACCGCCTTGGTGCTCGACCGGCCCACCTC
>WTID01000060.1 GCA_011522855.1 Flavobacteriales bacterium | reverse complement strand
CGTGGTCGTGCAGAGTTCCGGGTACGACGAGCAAATACACGTCCGTGTAGTGCCCACAAAAAATGAGAAAGCAGACCGGAATGAGGAAATAGGGGTTCCGCTTCGCGTCCCGGGCCACGAGCACGTAAAAGGGAATGGCGAAGTTCACGAAGAACATGCCGATGAACGGCACCTTGTAGTTGGTGAACATCCGGGCGATGTAGTACGTCACCTCCTCTGGGATGTTGGAGTACCAGATCAGCAGGAACTGGGAGAACCAGAGGTAGCTCCACAGCATGCTGATGGCGAAGACCCACTTGCCCATGTCGTGCATGTGGCTCTCATTGACCTCCTGGAAGTACCCGACGGAGCGGAGCCAGGTCAAGGTCACCGTGGCGAAGATGAGCATGCTCACCCACATCCCGCTGAAGATGTACCAACCGAAGAGGGTCGAGAACCAGTGCGTGTCAATGGACATGATCCAATCCCAGGCGAGCGTGGAGCTGAACACCGCGAAGAAGACCAGGAACAGGGCCCCGCGGCGGTACATCTTGTAGTGCAGATCCGTGCCCCCCACTTCATCCTCGGCCAGGCTCCACTTGCGGAACATCCGGGCAAAGAGGAGGAACGTGCCGATGTAGACCAGCGTGCGCAACCAGAAGAAGCTGCCGTTCAGGTAGGCGCTCTTGTTGGCGATGATGTGGTCGAAGTTGGGGTTGGACACGGCCCCCTCCACCATCTCGTGGGAGTAGGAGCCGTCGGGCAGCATGTACTCATAGTACAGCGTATGGTCCATCCAGTGATAGAGGTGGTGCAAGTGGAACTGCCCGGCCAACAGGACGATGAGGATCACCCCGGCGCCGTAGGGCAGGAACCCATAGATGGCCTCGAACAGGCGCTTCAGCACCGCGCTCCAACCGCTCTCGGTGGCGTACTGCAGGGCGTAGAAGAACAGCGCACCCAAGGCGAGCGAGAAATAGAAGAAGCCGTTGACGAGCAGGTTGGCCCAGAAACGCTGGTGCCCGTGGCTGTCATCGAAGAGGAATCCGGACGCCAGGGCAACCAGACCGATGCCCATCAGGACATAGGTCAAGGTCTTGGCGCGGCCTTCGAAACGGAAGTTCATCGTGTCCATGGCTCTCAGTGTGCGGTGTTGACGGCCATGCCCTCCATGCCGACGGAGACGGCAGGAGCGGCGGGCGTGCGGGGTTCATCCTCGGCTTCCCCTTCGGCGTCGGCCGGAACGGGCATGCCATCCTCGTCGAAGGTGGGCATCTCGCCCCCCTGCTGGAGCACCTTGATGTACTCGATCACCTCCCAACGCTGGCGCTGGCTGAGCTGGCTGGCGTGGGAGCCCATCAGGCCCTTGCCCCAGGTCAAGGTGTGGTACATCTTGCCCTCCGGCAGATCCTTCAGCTTGTCGCTGTAGCTCGGGATGCCGGCGATGTGGCCGTTGACGCTCAGGGCGCCGTCTCCCTTGCCTTCCACGCCGTGGCACTGCGTGCACATGGCAACGTAGATCTTTTCTCCGGCCTCGATGTTGGCCTGGTTGGTCACGAGCGGGCTCATCAGCTCGGCACCGGCACGCTCGTAGTCCTCGGGGGTCTGAGCGTAGGGGTATGGCAGGGCAAAGGCCAGCTGGTCCTCCCCGCGGAAGGGGATCGTCCCGGCGGCCGGTTTGCGGCTGGACGGCGTGCTGCGCTGGGCGCGGGCGACGTCCTCTCCCACCACGTAGGCCTCCTGGCCGTAGTCGACGTAGGCCTCCACGGCCGGGCTGCGGTACATGTCGGGCATGTACTCGACGCCCGGGCTGTTCGGGTCCGTCACGCACGCGGTCATCAGGATCGCGGCGAACGTGGGCAACAGAATGTGCTGTGCGGTCTTCATGCTGCGTACTCTTTGATGCTGACCTCCATCACGTCCGTCTCCTTGACGGCGGATTCGAGGCCGGCGGCGTCCATGTCGTTCTCGTCGGTGAGGATCTCCATGACGAACTTGTCGTCCGTGGTGCGCGGGTCCGGGTTGGAGGCCGGCATGCCGGGCAGGGTTCCGTTGCGGAGCAGGTAGGTGATGGCCATGCCGTGGGCACCGCAGAGCACCGTGAATTCAAACGTGACCGGCACGAAGGCAGGCAGGTTCTCAATCAGGCTGAAGCTCGGCTTTCCCCCGATGTTCATGGGCCAGTCCTGGATCATGAAGTACCACATGCCGAGCAGGGCGAGGCTCGTGCCCGTCATGGCGTACATGAAGGAAGCGATGGCGAGGCGGGTCCGCTTGATGCCAATCACCGGGTCGATGCCGTGCACCGGGAACGGGCTGTAGACATCCTTGATGCGGATGCCCTTGGCGACGAGAGCCTGGGCAGCCGCCATCAGCTTGTCGTCGTCGTCGTACATGACGTGGAAGACCTTTTTGGTGGATTCCATGAGATCAGGCGTTGGTGTTGGACTTGGCGTCAGCTTGGAGGCGCTTCTGCTCCTCGCCGCTGGACTTCAGAATGGTCTTCAGCTCGTTCAAGGCCAGCACCGGGAAGAACCGGGCAAAGAGCAGGAAGAGCGTGAAGAAGATGCCGAGGGTGCCGATGAAGATGCCCACGTCGATGCTCGTGGCATTGAATTCGGACCAGGAGGATGGCACGTAGTCACGATGGAGCGAGGTGAGGATGATCACATAGCGCTCGAACCACATGCCGATGTTCACCACGATGGACAGGATGAACGTGGCCACCAGGCTGCGGCGGATCTTCTTGATCCAGAAGAGCTGCGGGCTGATCACATTGCACGTCATCATCGCCCAGTAGCTCAGGCTGTACGGTCCACTGAAGCGGTTGATGAAGGCGTAGCTCTCATATTCCACACCGCTGTACCAGGAGATGAACAGCTCGGTCAGGTAGGCCACCCCCACGATGGAGCCGGTCACGATGATCACGATGTTCATGTACTCCACGTGCTTGGTGTGGATGTAGTTCTCGAGGTGCATCGCCTTCCGCATGATGAGCAGGAGCGTCTGCACCATGGCGAATCCGGAGAACACGGCGCCACTCACGAAGTAGGGTGGGAAGATCGTCGTGTGCCAGCCCGGGATGACGGAGGTGGCGAAGTCCATCGAGACGATGGAGTGCACCGAGAACACCAGCGGGGTGGCGATTCCAGCGAGCACGAGGCTCACCTCCTCGAAGCGGGTCCAATTCTTGGCGCGGCCACTCCAGCCGAAGCTCAGGATGCTGTAGATCTTCTTCTGCAGCGGCTTGGTCATCCGGTCGCGGATGGTCGCGAAGTCCGGAATGAGGCCGATGTACCAAAAGACGAGGGACACCGAGAAGTAGGTCGAGATGGCGAACACGTCCCAGAGGAGCGGGCTGTTGAAGTTCACCCAGAGGGAACCGAACTGGTTGGGGAGCGGGAGCACCCAGTAGCTCACCCAGATGCGGCCCATGTGGATGCCGGGGAAGACGGCCGCCATGATGACCGCGAAAATGGTCATCGCCTCCGCAGAGCGGTTGATGGCCATCCGCCACTTTTGACGGAACAGCAGCAACACGGCAGAAATCAGCGTACCGGCGTGGCCGATGCCGACCCACCACACGAAGTTGGTGATGTCCCAGGCCCAACCGACGGTCTTGTTCAGACCCCAGACGCCGATGCCCGTTCCGATCAGGTACAGGATGCACCCAACGCCGTAGAAGGCCACCATGCTGGAAATGGTGATCATGACCTTCCATCCCAGCGGCGCAGCGCCTTGGATGGGGCCCACCACATCGTCCGTGATGTCCTTGTAGCTCTTGTTCCCCAGGATCAGGGGTTCCCGAATGGCCGCTTCTTGCTGCATGGCTTAGGCGTTGGGGGTGTTGCGGACCTTCGTCAGGTAGGCGACGTTCGGCTGGACGCCGATCTCCTCCAGGGCGTGGTAGGTCCGGTTGTTGTCGTACGTGGCGCGCACCTCGCTGGAGGTGTCGTTGAGGTCACCGAAGGTGATGGCGTTGGTCGGGCACGCCTCGGCGCAGGCCGTGATGGCCATGCCGTCCTCGAGCGGAGTGCCGGCCTTCTTGGCCTCGAGCTTGGCGCCCTGGGTCCGCTGGACGCAGAGGCTGCACTTCTCCATCACACCACGGCTCCGGACGACCACGTCCGGGTTGAGCACCATGCGCTGGATGGCATCCTGCGCCGGGTTGAGGTTCTGGAACTTGTCGTATCCGGGGTAGTGGAACCAGTTGAAGCGGCGCACCTTGAAGGGGCAGTTGTTGGCACAGTAGCGCGTGCCGATGCACCGGTTGTAGGTCATCTGGTTGACGCCCTCGTTGGAGTGCGTCGTGGCGGCCACCGGGCACACCGTCTCGCACGGCGCGTGGTTGCAGTGCTGGCACATCATCGGCATGTGCACCGTCTGCGGGTTGGCTCCCGGCTCCTCCATCTTGGCATAGGTGGAGATGACGCCGAGTCCTTCCTCGGATCCCCGCTCCTTGCTCCAGTCGGACGCGTAGTAGCGGTCGATGCGCATCCAGTGCATGTCGCGGTGGCGGCGCACCTCGTCCTTTCCGACGACCGGCACGTTGTTCTCGATGTGGCAGGCCGTCACACAGGCGCTGCACCCGATGCAGCTCGTGAGGTCGATGGCCATGCCCCAACGGTGTCCAACACCGTCGACGGCATGCTCGTGCCAGAGGTCGAACTCACCGGCGGCCTTCTTGTCGAGGGCGTTGATCTCGCCGTCGCCGTTGATGTCGTCGTGCACGTTGAGGCCGATCACCCGGTTCCAGCTGGCGTCACCGCGCTTGGCGTCGGCTTCGGCCAGATAGCCGTCGAGGGTGGTCTCCTTCACCACGGAGTCACGCCCCATGATGGTGTGGTGCAACTGCGTACAGGCCAACGGGTAGGTCTCGCCGGTCGCTTCGACAGTCACGTCGTAGGCGGAGAAGGCCGGGAGGCCATCCACCGAGCCGGCCAGGCCGAAGGCGTTCTTTCCGATCGGCACGAGGTTGCCCTCGGCATCCGCGATGTGGTCTCCTCCTTCGCCCACCTGGTAGGCGGCCTTGCCGATGGCCTCATTGCCCGCACCCCGGCCGTAGCCGAGGGCGATGCCGACCGTGCCGGAAAGCTGTCCAGGCTGCGGGAAAGCGGGAAGCTCGATGGACGTTCCATTGACCGTCACCTTCACCACGGAAGCGGGATCCTTCTCGGCGATGTAGGTGTTGAGCCCCATCGCCTCCATGTCCGCGCGGGCCATGGTCACGTAGTTGTCCCACGTGGTCTTGGTGATCGGATCGGGCGTCTCCTGGAGCATGGGGTTGCCGGCCTGCTGGCCGTCTCCCATCGTCACCTTGCGGTAGAGGTCGAGCTCGAAGCTGCCCCCCTGACGTCCCTTCACGGAGGCCAGGGCACCAGCGAGGGCGGAACCGCTGTAGGTGGCGGTCACCTTTTCCGGAGTGGCCACGGCGAGGAAACCGTTGTGGACACCGGTGTTCCAATCCTGGTCGGTGTACATGGCCTCAGCGCTGTAGGCCGCATTGTGCGTCCGGCGGAGGAACGTGTAGGCATCCACGGTCTGGCCAGCCCAGGCGAGCAGGCTCTCGGTGGCGTGGCGCGTGTCGTACAGCGGCTGGATGGCCGGCTGGGCGATGTCGATGCGCTCGGGATCGATCTGCAGGTCGTTCCACGCCTCGAGCCAGTGGTGGTTCGGGGCAATGGCCGTGCAGCGGCTCGCCGTCTCGTCGGCGAACAGCGCGGTGGACACGCTGAAGGCGACCTTCTCGAGTCCGGCGTTGAATGCGGCGGCGTCCACAGCGTGGTAGGACGGGTTGGTGCCGTCCACGATGAGGGCGGACACCCGGCCGGCCTTCATGTCCTCCACGAGGGTGGCGAAGGCGGCGTCATCGCCCTGATGCAGGGAGGCCTTCTCGTTGAAGTCAACGGTCGTGCCGAGGGCGCCGAGTGCCACGTTGATGGCGTTGACGATGCACTGGGTGGCGACGTCGTTGTCTCCGGCGACCACCAAGCCATTGGCTCCGGCGGCCTTCAGGTCGGCCGCAGCCGCCTTGACACCGGCGAGGGTGGCCTCGTCGAGTCCGGCCACATGGCCCTGACCGTTGATTTCATTGAGCAGGGCGGCGGCCACGTTGCCCTGCTGGGAGGGCTTGACCCGGGTGCGGTAGTCGGCGTTCGATCCCGTGAGGGACATGCCGCTCTCGAAGGCGTGCAGGACGCTCATGGCCCCATCCTCCGGACGGCGGGTCTTGGCCCACTCGGTCGTGTACCAGACGGTGTCGCCCCACGTGCCGAGGAAGTCGGCGTTGAGGGAGACGACGGTCTTCACGTTGGCGAAATCGTAGGACGGGAAGACCCGGCGTCCGAAGTCCTTCTCGGCCGCCTCGACGATGGCGCCGTAGCTGACGGAATCGCACTGGACATGCTCCACACCGGCGGCTTCCGCCAGGGAGGCGATGGCGCGGGAGTGGCTCGGGCTCATCACCGTGCCGGTCAGGAGGACCTTGCGGCCGGCTCCGGACAGGCCCTTCTGGACCGCTCCGTCGAGGGTGGCCCAGTCGGTGGCCTCACCGTTGAGCTGGGGAGCCTGAAGGCGGGCGGAGTCGTAGAGAC
>WTID01000162.1 GCA_011522855.1 Flavobacteriales bacterium | reverse complement strand
TCATGCCCAACCCCGCCGCCGAGGCCCTGCGCGTCGTGTGGGGCGGTGAGGCCACTGTCTTCGAGGTGTTGGACCTCAACGGACGCCGCGTGCACACCGCCACGGTCTACCGCGGCGTGACCACCCTCGATCTGTCCCGCCTGCAACCGGGACTCTACCTCGCCGGGCCCCGGGGCACGGAGCCCCTACGACTCGCGATCCAGCGCTGAGATTTGTCAGTTTTGAGAAAAAGGCCAAGCGGCACAGCACCGGCTGTCATCGAAGCG
Organism: Flavobacteriales bacterium; assembly: GCA_011522855.1. Classification (GTDB taxonomy): domain Bacteria; phylum Bacteroidota; class Bacteroidia; order Flavobacteriales_D; family Sanyastnellaceae; genus UBA8752. The sequence goes on along the minus strand of WTID01000162.1, from coordinate 6,317 downwards.
GATCCAGACGGGGTTTCCATGGCCTCAAAATGACCCGAAACCCCATGGTCACACAAACCCACCTTAACGCAAGACCGTGACCGTGCCGCAGTATTGGCGGGGACCATCGCATTGGTGAGTGTTGGGCCAAATGAGGTCCGGCTCATCGCCCTCTAGCGTCAGGCGGAGCAGCCAATTGTACACCCCTCCATCCACGGAGTGGGTCCCTTGGAGCGCCGTGCCGGGGTCGCGGTGGTCGCCCACCCAGGCCTCCTCGGGGTCCTGCGTGTAGAAGACCTCGTTGCCCCACCGGTCGAAGACCCAGAACTCGTATTTGTCGATCAGCGACCACCCCCGGACCACCGGAAGGAAGCCGTCGTTGATGCCATCGAAAACTCCGTTGGTGGATGGCGTGAACGCATTGGGAATCCACACCTGCACATCGTCCTCGATGGTGATCCACTCCACCTCGAGGTCCTTGCACCCGAACTGCGTCTGGGTCTCCAGGCTGACCGCGTATTCCCCCACCCCGGGGAACACATGCACCTGGGCCGGATCGTAGGCTTCGGTGCCGTCCCCGAAGTTCCAGGTATAGAACCAGGCCGTCGTGTCGACCGGGGCAAAGGTGAACGACGTGTTGTCCGGCCCGGCACCCAGCGCCCCGAAACTGAAGTCCGCATCGGGAAGCGGATGCACGGTGATGGGATCGAGATCAAGGGTGTCGCGACAGCCTTCTGCGGAAATGGCAATGGCCCGTCCCGGGTAGGTACCGGGAGAGTTCAAGGTGATGGGGTCATCCGGAAGTCCCCCGGAATAGGCCCCCGTGTCGAGGATGAGCACGACCATGTCGGCCCCGAGGCTGCCATCGGCGAAGGCCACATCGAGGGGGACGCATCCGGAATCAGGGAGGGTGGACACCGCAGCGACGGGGGGCACGAAGACATCGTAGGGCGACACCGTCGTGTCGCTGCAGGCATAGTCGTTGGAAGCCACCAGCGTGATCTCGAAGTTGCCGGGTTCCCCCAGCGTCCAGTTCGGCACGATGCCGAGGTAAGGCGGTGCCGCCGTCTGGCCGGAAGCATCCTCGATGTACCACTGGCCCACAATGGCACCCTGAGAGGCATTGCTCAGGGGCACATCCACTGGCGCCCCGCAATGGTTGGGCGACGCGAGGGAGAAGGAGGCCACTGGGGTGGGCAACACGGTGACGGCAATGGAATCCTCTGCCCCACAGAGCTGGTCGCTTTCTGCCGCATAGTGCACCACGTACTGCAGGATGCTGTCCGTCGGGTTGACGAAGGTGTGCTGGGGTGCCTGACCCAAGGCGACAGCCGACCCATCCCCGAATTGGAACTGATGGAAGAGGGCACCCGAACTGCCGTTCTCGATCTGCACGGTCAGGGGAGAGCATCCGGCCGCCGGCTCGGGATACCAATCCAGATCAGGCGCCGGATAGACGGTCACCTCCACGGAGTCCACGTTGGCACACCCACTGAAGGCCTCTTCCGTCTCAAACACCGCCGTGAAGACCCCCGGCTCGTAGAAGGTGTGCTCCACGGACAGCCCGATGCCGAGCCCCCCGTCCGAGAAGGACCACGCCGCCCAACCGGGATTCTCCGCAATCGCCGTGAGCGTCGTGGGCGCATCCTCGCAGGCAAAGACATCCACGCCACTGAGGTTGATGACCGGGGGAGCGAAGACCTCCACCTGCTGTTCCAAGGTGTCGAAACTGCACCCGTTCGTCGCCACCTGTCGGATGGTGAAGGTGCCCGGGTCGGGGAGCGTCAGCGTCGCCACGGGATCGTTGGAAAATCCGAATCCCCCAAAATCGAAAACACTGGTCGTCGCCCCGACGCTTTCGTCCACTGCCGTCAGGCTCAATGGAGGACAGCCGGAGCTCTGGCTCAAGGTGAAGAAGGCGGTAATGGTGTTGGGCAGAATGGTGAGGTTGACCGTCGTGTCGTGCGATCCACACTGGTTCGTGCCTGACAGGGTGATGGGATACGTGGTCACCGGTCCGCTGGGGTCGTAGAAAGGCGGCAACGGGTCGAAGCCATCCTGAATGGGCCCCACGCCCCAATCCCACTCCGTGACGTCGGGCGCTCCGAGGCTGTTGTTGACCACCACCGGCTGGAAGGGCGCACACGCCGTGTCCTCCAGCAAGGCAAACCGCATGAGCGGTTCGGTCAGCACCAGAAGCGTATCCACAGCCGAACTGGTTCCACAGAGGTTCTCCACCACGAGGGACATCGTTTCCGCATAGGTCGTGTCGTCCTGTTGGAAGAGGACGAACGGGGGAAGCGGGTCCGCCCACACCGAATCCTGCAGGGTCCACGTCAACGTCGAATACGGCGCATAGGACGTGTCGGTCACCGCCACGGGGAGCGGGGCACACCCCTCCTCCGGATCCACCGTGAATCCGGCCACGGGAGGACCGATCACCTCCACCTCCTGCGAGATCGCGTCCTCACAGCCATAGGCGCTGATGGCCGTCTGGGCCACCGTATAGAATCCGGGCGCCGGATACGTGTAGTTCGGCTGGTAACCGTCCTCCCCGTCCCCATTGCCGAAATCCCATTGGAAGAACACCCCGTCCGAAGCCGTGTTGGTCCAGGGCGCATTGTCGTTGTCGCATATGACCGAAGGCAGGGAGAACCCGGCCACAGGCAACGGCCGGACCTCCACGGTGTAACTGGCACTTCCCGCACAGAAATTGCCGTCGAGCACCTCCACGGTCACGGTCACCGGACCAGGACCTGCCGGCGCTGGGAACCGAGCAGAGTCGTTGCCCGACAGAGGATTCAGGACCTCCACCCCGGACCATGTGGGGTAGTACGGTGCCATGCCCGATGTGGTCTCCACATGGAGGAACAGGGTGTCTTCGAGGCAGAGGTCGGGACCGGTCCCCGGAAGCGATTCCAGAATCTCCGGCTCCGGCAACGGCTGCACGGTCCACATCACCTCATCGTCGGTTTCACAGCTGTTGACCCCGTAGTGATAGACCCACGCGTGGTCCCCGGCCCCCAGACCCGCCACGTCCACCACCCCCGCAAGGTCATCAGTCAGCGAGGGACCCGTCCAGTACCCACCAGGAGGGTAAAACAACTCGAGCTGGACCTGTCCGGCATCGGCGCAGAATGTCTGGTCATATCCCGCATCGGCCGTATCCGGCTCCACCACGGTCACCCCCATGGAGTCCACGGAGGTACACCCGTTGCCATCCGTGTAGGTGTACAGGACCGTGTGGAACCCCTCTCCCACCGAACCGGGGTCGAACCCTCCCACGGGATTCGTGATGCCAGCCCCGCTCCACGCTCCGCCAGGTGGATAGGCTGCTGGGAGGACTTCCTCAAAGGGTTGGTCGCAATACGGCGGATCGGGCGAGACCAACTCCAGCTCAGGCAATTCAAAAACGTCGGTCACCCAGGTGTAGCTTCGGGTGCAGCCGAATGCATTGGTGGCAAGCACGGTGACCGGGAAAATGCCAGGGACCGCCTCGAGCTCGAGGGGCACCGCGCCATCGCCGCCGGGCCCTGTCTGCCACTGGAGATCGGCTCCATCCGGCTCGCTGGCCGAGAAGACCATGAGGTCGCCGACACACGCCGAGCCCGGACCATCGACTTCCGGGTCCGGCGAATCCGTCACGAGAATGTCCAGCGAGGCCGAATTGCTGCAACCGAACACGTCGGTGCCCACGACATCGAGGGTCACATCGAACTCGGTCACCACGTCGACGACCGACGTCTGAAGGTCATCACTCACGATGGCCCCGCCATCAAACCAACTGTAGTCCTGCGCTCCGGAGACCTCCACCTCGACGGTGTCTCCCTGGCACACCTGAGGCGGCGACAGAAAGTCCAAGGTCGGCAAGGCGAGCACCTCCACCTCTTCCACATCCGTATCCACCCCGCAGACATTCTCGATGTACACCTCCACCTCGTGGAAGCCCGCATCCTCGAAAACATGATAGAGCGCCGAGGTCGAGGTGCTCACGAGATCACCATCGACCGTCCACCCGAAATCAAGCAGACCGCCGATGCCCTCGAGCAATTGATACCATTGGAACTGCACCCCATCGCCTTCGCAGACGTTGCCGGAATGACCAAAGTTGACCACGGGCGGCTCGGTGGCCGTGATGGTCCACGAATGGGACGCCGTGATGCAATCGTAGCGAGCCGGTCCCGGCAATCCGATCTCCAGCGTCACGGTGTAGATGCCATCATTCAGAAAAGTGACCCCATCTCCGGCGGACTGCCAATCGGGGTCGGGTCCTGAGCTGGATCCAGACACGAACCAGCGCACATCCCATTCCCCGCAGAGTTCGGGTTCGGGCGTCAGGTTTTCCCACGCAATGGTCAGCGGCGTGCACCCGGCCAGCGGCGCCACCGTTCCGAGGGCTTCCACCGGATCCGGATAAACGCACACGGGAATCAGGCCCGTCGAGTCCTGACAATTCGGGTGCGATTCAGTGAAGTAGACATTGTATTCACCCACCTCATTGAAGACGGTGTTGATGGAAAAGTCCGTGCCCGTCGCCGGAGAAGGCGGCGTCTGCCCCTGACCGGGAACGATGTTCCACTCTCCATAGGCCGGCACACAGTACGTCGGCGTCGCAATCAGACCGCTTCCGAGGGCCTCATAAGTGAAGACCGGACCGGCACACACGTTTTCGATGCCGAACATATCCGGCGCGGGACTCTGGTGGATTCGGATGGGCTCGACGATGTTGGTGGCGTTACCACAGAGGTTGTTGGCGGTGAAAGTCACAGCGAAGGCCTGCCCCTCCCCACCGGGGGTGGAGGAGAAACAACTGCTGGTCCCGTAGGTGTGGCTCACCTGAGAGGGTGGCGGGTGGACATAGCTGACGCTGTTGCCATCGCCGAAGCTGACGCCGTACTCCGTCCCGGGCAGGTTATTGCCCGTCTCGAGGATGGGAAAGGTCAATTCATACGGGCTGCACACGGTCACACTGTTGCCCGGAAGGGACGAACCGATGGTGGGGTTGGTGCCGACGAACAGGCTGTCCGAGGCGGAGTTGACGCACCCGTTGGAGCCGTAGGCCGTGATGGTGATGCCAAACAAGCCGAGCTCGGGATACGTGGTGCCCACCGTGTCCAGCACCGGATTGAATCCGGTCAGAACCGTGTCAGTGCCATTGCCCCACTCCACAAACCACTGGGTCACCCCCGCCCCGCTGAAGGTGGACGCCGGCAAGTCGAAATCCGGAAACCCATCCTGTCCCAAGCAGATGGCTGACAGCGCGGGCAATCCCGGATCAGGAAGTGCGAGGACGGACACGGTCTGCGAAGAAGTACATCCGGCGGTGCCGCCAGGCCCGGTCGGACCTCCGCTCACCGTCAGCGACACGGTGAAGGACACCGTGCCCTCTCCCAGTGCATTCTGAAAGACGTGCTCGGGCTGAAACTCCGTGGAGGAGGTTCCATCTCCGAACTCCCACAGGTAATCCAGACCCGCATCGGGGGCCGCCACATCGAATGACACAGGCAGGTCGGCACACCCTCCGTCATCGAGCACCGTGAAATCCGCCACGTTGCCGCAAGGAGCCTGTCCTTTCAACAACGCCGGACAGGCGAGGAAAGCAAGTCCAAAGAGGAAAAGCCGGCAAGGGAAGGTCATGGGGACGGCAAACATACCCCGCTCAAAGCCAATGATTCAAGTCCTCAATCGGCGCTGGCGATGAGCCCATTCGGCGACGCCCTCTGAAGCGGGCGCCTGGATGAATTCGGTGACCACCGATTCGAAACCGGCGATGGCGTCGCGGTCCGGGTTGACCATGGTGACCGGACAATCCGAGGGAGCGAAATGCACCAGGCCGGCGGCTGGGTAAACCTGCATCGAGGTGCCGACCACGAGCAGGGCATCGGCCTGCGCCACCGTCTCCGCAGCCGGCTCGAGCATCGGTACGGCCTCGCCGAACCACACCACATGCGGCCGCCACTGCACGCCCCGCTCATCCACATCGCCCAGCACGACGTCCGGACCCGGCACCCCCTCGCCGCCCACGGTCACGGTGCCCCGGTCGTCCATGCCGGGGTCGTCCTCCGGCCGGACCTTGCGAAGCTCGCCGTGCAGGTGGAGGACCTGCGTGCTGCCTGCGCGTTCGTGAAGGTCATCCACGTTCTGAGTGACAATGCGCACGTCGAAATGCGACTCCAATTCGGCGAGTGCCCGATGGGCCGCATTGGGCACAACGCCATCGAGTTGGCGGCGGCGGGCGTTGTAGAAGCGCAACACGAGGTCCGGGTCGCGGGCCCAAGCCTGGGGCGTGGCCACCTCCATCACGTCGTGGTCCTCCCAGAGGCCATCGCCATCACGAA
>WTID01000037.1 GCA_011522855.1 Flavobacteriales bacterium | reverse complement strand
CCGGGGCGTCGTGCCGGATGCCCCAGTAGAAGATGACGCCGCTGGTCGATTGCTCTGCGTTGAGGATGCGCTTCGGAGCGGGGTGGTCCGGCAGGAGCATCCGGTAGGTCGGGGTGACATCCACGCCGGAGACGACCACGTCAGCTTCATGCCGATGGCCGTCCTGAAGCCGCACACCGCGGACGCGGTTCGCTTCGACCTCGATGCGGTCCGCCGGGGCATTGAGACGGATGTCGACCCCCACGGCCAAAGCCGTCTGGTGCAGGGCATCCACGATGGCGTGCATGCCGCCGACCGGGGCAAATGTGCCCATTCCGAATTCGAGTTGGGGGATGACGTGGAGCATGGCCGGCGCCCGGTAGGGATCGCTGCCGTTGTAGGTGGCAAACCGGTTGAAGAGTTGCTGAAGGTGGGGATGTCCGGTTCGGGCGTTCCACGTATTGAGCCGATGGGCGAGGGGCAGAGACCGCCACGCCCGCAGGGCCCGGCTGAGGTGGCGGACGGTACGGATCGGGGTCCAGCTCGAGGCTTCATGCAGGCTTTGCTCCAGGAACAGGCCCCGTGTGGCGTGGAACCCTTTTCGGCTGAGGTCGAGGTGGTGTAGCACGGCGTCCGCCGGAATGTCTAGGGCCTCCTCGATTTCGGCCTTGAGCTGCTGTCGATCCGTCCACCCGATGAGGCGGGTCCCGTCTTCCCAGAAATAGTGGCAGGACCGGTCGAGTCGGATGTGGTCGAAGGGGGCGGCTTGGTCTTTTGCAACCGCGAGGGTCTCCAGGAGCAGGTCGGGCCAGGTGAAGAGGCTCGGGCCGAGGTCAAACCGGTAGTCACCGAGGTGGAGCTGGCGGAGTTTGCCGCCGACTTCTGGGGCGGCCTCAAACAGGGTCACGGACCGGCCTTCCGCTGCTGCGCGGATGGCGGTGGAGAGGCCTCCAATGCCGGCACCGATGACCGCGACGGAGCTCACTTGCCCAGGTGCTCGGCGGCGCGTTCGAAACAGATGCGGAACCAGGTCGTGTACTGGTCTGGATGGGCCGCCATGTCCGCCCGGACCGAGGCGAAGTCGACATACTTTGTGTCCGCGACCTCTTCGGGGTTGGGAACCGGGGCCACGTCGCTCCGTCCGAAGAGGACGTGGTCGAATTCGTGTTCCACGAGTCCGCCGTCGAGTTCGGATCGGTAAATGAAGTCGAAGCCCTTGGCCAGCTGGCATTGCATGCCCATTTCTTCCTGAAGGCGCCGGATGCCCGCTTCGATGACGGTTTCCCCGTTGCGGGGATGGCTGCAGCAGGTGTTGGTCCAGAGCCCCCCGCTGTGGTACTTGTGGTGGGCGCGCTGTTGCAGGAGCAGTTCTCCCTTGCTGTTCAGGATGAAGACGCTGAACGCGCGGTGCAGCACCCCCTTCCGGTGGGCGGCCATCTTCTCCATGGTGCCTTGCGCCTCGTCGAGGGTGTTGACCAGCACCACCTGCTCTTCCATTGTTTCGCTCATGTTCGGTTTCAATCAGTCTGTTCCAACAAATCGGCCATCCAGACCGAAAATTTCGGGCTTTCTGCCCAATGGCCCACATCCAACAACCGCCGGGTGGCGGCCCGGTCCTCCGGCCAGTCGCCGTTGACCCCCAGGAACCGCGGGGCGGTGCCGGTGATGGTCAGCCGCAGGGCCTTGAGGATGTCGAGGTCGGGGTGGAGGGCGACGAGGGCATCGAGGCTGTCGAGGCCGGTGTTGAGCCGGTTCAGCTTCGTGGCCGGGTTCCATTCGAAGTCGGCACTTCGGGCGTGGGACACCCAGCGGTGCGCGGCGATGACGGTCGCGCAGGGCCCGGTCCGGCCTTCAAGATGACGCTCGGCGAGGGCTCGGGAGTCCAGCGCTTGTTGGAGGGTGCCGTGACCGAGGAAAGCGGTCCGCAATTCAGCGAGGGGAGGACAGTCGGCCTGACCCGTGAGGGAAGGGGAAAACAGAATTCCCGCCCACAGCCACAGGGCGGCACACCGCGGGGGGCGCATGGTCAGAGCAGATTGAACTGGTGACGGAGGTACGACCCCATCAGGAGCGCGGCCTTCTGGCGGTTCGGAATGCGGATGCGTTCCTCAAGCACGCGGTGGTGCGGAAGTCGGCGGATTTTCCGGAACAGACGCATGTAGTAGATGTACGCCATGTAGACTCCGAGTCGTGAGGAGTGCGGCAGGCGCAGGATGCCCTGGTAGGCGTGGGCGAAATCCGCATCGATTTCCGCTTCAATGGTCTTCTTCGCCTCGTGGTCGAAGTCAGCGAGGTCGAGGCCTGGGAAATAGGTCCGGCCCAACCCTTCCCAGTCGGCCTGGAGGTCGCGGAGGAAATTGATTTTCTGGAAGGCGGCTCCGAGGCTGCGGGCGTGGGGGAGCAGGGCCTCGTATTGGCCACGGTCCCCAGCCACGAAGACGGAAAGGCACATGAGGCCGACCACCTCGGCACTGCCCACGATGTAGTCGTCATATCCGTCGCGGTCGTAAGCGGTCTGGTCGAGGTCGCGCTCCATGGACTCGAGGAACTTGTCGACGTGGGCGAGGTCCATGTCGTACTTCCAGAAGGCCCATTGGAAGCTGTTCAGGATGGGGTTCAGGGAGATGCGTTCCTCGATGGCGAGGTGGGTGTCCCGCTTGAACCGGTCGAGCAGCTCCACCTTGTCGAAGTGGTGGAAGGTGTCTACGATCTCATCGGCGAAGCGGACGAAGCCGTAGATGGCCTGAATGGGCTCGCGGAGGTCGCGGTGGAGCATCCGAATGCCCAGGCTGAAGGACGTGCTGTACGCCTTGGTCGTGAGGGCGCTACACTGTCGGGAGACCGAATCGAAGAGGGGTTTGCCCGTGATGAGCAGGTCCTCGGAGACCGTGACGTCTTGCACCGCGGCAGCCGGGCTGGGGGCGGCTTTCGGAGCATGGACTTCGGCGATGGGAGGACGGGCGTTCATCTGGGAGGTATGGGATTAAACCCGCAAGGCGTGGGGTTGTTCGATGGCGACCGTTTCGGCCAGTCCGGGCAGGCCCCGGGACTTGAGCACCTCGCCCGCGGCGACCTGCCCGCTGATGATGCTCGGCGGGACGCCGGGCCCGGGTGTCGTGAGTTGACCGGCAAACCAGGTGCCGGGGAGCTTGGACTTGAGCTTCGGCTTCAGGAAAGCGGTCTGGCGCAGGGTGTTGGCGAGGCCGTAGGCGTTGCCTTTGTAGGCGCTGTAGTCGGCGATGAACTGGCGGTGGGCGTACTGGCGCTTGTACGTGATGTGCTCGCGGACGGGTACACCGGTGCGGGCCTCCAGCCGGTCCATGATGTGGCCATAGATGCGGTCGCAGGCCGCCTGATCCTCGGCCATCCCGGGCGCCGTGGGCACGAGCAGGAACAGGTTCTCGCAGCCTTCCGGAGCCACGCTCGGATCGGTCACGCTGGGCGCGCAGACGTAAAAGAGGGGATCCTCGGGCCAGGCGGGACGGTCGTAAATCTCCTCGGCGTGTGCATCGAAGGGGGTGTCGAAGAAGAGGGTGTGGTGCTTGAGTCCGGGAATCCGGCGGTTGATTCCGAGATAGAAGAGCAGGGAGCTCGGCGACATGGCGCGCTTGTCCCAGTAAGCCTCGTCGTACCGGCGGTAGGCCTTGGGCATCAGGTGCTGCTCGGCGTGGTGGTAATCGCAGGCTGCGATGACGTGCGGGCAGCGGATGTGCTGTCCTCCGACCCGAAGGCCGCGCGTCTTGCCGTTTTCCTCGAGGATGGCCTCGACCTCGCAGTTGTATTCGAACCGGACGCCTTGTTCCTCGGCCACCTTGACCATGCCCTCCACGATGCCGTGCATGCCGCCCATGGGATACCATGTCCCGAGGGCCGTGTCCGCATAGTTCATGAGGCTGTAGAGGGCGGGCGTGTTCTGGGGCTTGGAGCCCAGGAAGAGGACGGGGAACTCCATCAGCTGGACCAGTCGGGGATCCTTGAAGTGGCGCCGGACGTGGTCGCTGAAACTGCGCAACAGTTGGAGGCGGGGGGCATCTCGAAGGATGTCCAAGCGGGCGAATTCAAGGGCGTTGTGGGCGGGTTTGTTGACGAAGCGCCCCATGCCAATGTCATACTTGACCTTGGCCTCCGCGAGGAAGTCGTGCAGCTTCTTTCCGGCACCGGGCTCGATGGCCTCGAAGGCCTCAGCGAGGGCCTCCGTCCCCGCCGGCACATCGAAGGGGCCCTGGGCAAATTCCACCCGGTAGGAAGGGTCGAGACGAACCAGCTCGTACAGCTCGTCCACCGTCCGGCCGAACTGGGCGAAGTAGCGGTCGAACACGTCGGGCATCCAGTACCAGCTCGGGCCCATGTCGAATCGGAACCCCTCGGCGTCGAATCGGCGCGCGCGTCCTCCGGCTTGTCCGTGGCGTTCGAAGACGGTCACGTTCAAGCCCCGGCTGGCGAGGGTGGTCGCCGCAGCGAGGCCGGCAAAGCCGGATCCGATGACGGCGACATCGAGGGAGGAGGCGGGGTTACGGGTCATGGACATGACAACAAACAGGCTCAGGCCGGTTCGTGTTCTCGCGTTTGATTCGGGAATAAGGTAGGGTTAATCCGGCATGAAATCTCAGTATGACGGCACGACAATTCGCCCTTGAGTGAAACCTCAGGCTGGCTTTTGGCGTTGAAGGGGTGAAACCGACTTCCTGCAAGTGTGAAACTGCATGATGGGGTTTCTTCCAATTGCCATGAAGCGCCCCGCCCTGTCGGGGCGTTTCTCTTTTCGCGACGGGTGGTTTTCAGAACTTGCGCGTCGTTTCCTTGTTCCGGTTTCATGAAGCGCACCGTCATGTCCATCGCCCTCGCCGCCTTTGCCCTCGTGAGCCTCGCCGCGTTCGGCACCTACAAAGGAGCCATCTTGGGCGGAACCGAAGCCCGTTATCCCCTCACCGTTGCCATGTCCGACTTCCATTCCCTGACCGCCACGACCCTCGATGGCGAGACGTTCGACTTCACCCAACTCAAGGGCAAGCGGGTCCTCATCGTGAACACCGCCAGCCGCTGCGGCTACACGCCCCAGTACAAGAAGCTCCAAGCCCTGCACGAGCAGCACGGCGGTGAGGAGTTCGTCATCCTCGGCTTCCCCTGCAATCAATTCGGTCGCCAGGAGCCCGGATCCGCCAGTGAAATCGGGGAATTCTGCTCCCAGAACTATGGCGTCACGTTCCAGATGATGTCCAAGGTGGAGGTTCGGGGCAATGACCAGCATCCCGTCTACAGCTGGCTCTGCAACGCGAGCGAAAACGGGGTGGGGGACCACAGCGTGGGCTGGAACTTCCACAAGTTCCTCGTGGACGGTGACGGCCGCCTCGTGGCGTCCCTCAAGTCCGGCGCCGACCCCCTCGGTGACGAGATTGCCGGTTTCGCTGCCGGCCGCTAAGCGCGCCTTCCCGAACTTCGGCCCATGCCGAACTCCCCTTCTTTGGACGTCCTCGCCTTCGGGGCGCACCCGGACGATGTCGAGCTGAGTGCCGGCGGCACGCTGATCAAGGCGGCCCGTCAGGGCAAGCGAACAGGCATCGTCGACCTGACGCGCGGTGAGCTCGGCACCCGTGGTTCGGCCGATCTCCGCGATCAGGAGGCCGCCGCCGCCGCCAAGGCCCTCGGCCTGACGGTCCGGGAAAACCTCGGCCTCAAGGACGGCCTCCCCGACGAGGAGGAACGCGTCATCCTGGCGCTCATCGGCGCCATCCGCCGTCACCGCCCCCGCACGGTCCTCGCCAACGCCCTCCACGACCGCCACACGGACCACGGCCGCGCCGCCGAATTCGTGCACCGCGCCTGCTTCCTCGCCGGCCTCGCCCGCATCGAGACGCAGGAGGCGGACGGCACCCCGCAGGAGGCCCATCGCCCCAAGCACGTCCTGCACTACATCCAGGACCGCTTCCGCGAGCCCAGCATCGTGGTGGACATCACCGGCACGGAGGAGGCAAAGTATGCTGCCATCGGCTGCTACAGTTCCCAATTCCACGTGCCCGGCGCCGCTGAAGGGCAGGTGGACATCCCCACCGCCTCCGACCTCGCGACCCCGATTTCGACCCCCGACTTCATGGCGGTGGTTCGCGGCCGCGACATCACGATGGGCCGCTACATCGGCGTGGCGTCCGGCGAGGGCTTCGAGTCCCAGACGCCCCTCGGTCTGGACGACCTCGCCCACCTTCTCTGACCCCCGTTGAGCCCTGTCCGAGGGCCCGCTGGAAAAGCAAAACGCCCGGTCCGCAAGGGACCAGGCGTCTGGGGTGGGTGGCTAATCGGGTTCGAACCGACGACCTCTTGAACCACAATCAAGCGCTCTAACCAACTGAGCTATAGCCACCGTATGGGCCGGCAAAGATAGCGCCTTTCCCCATCCTCCCAACTCTTCGTGTTGCACGATCGGTTTCCCTCACTCGAGGTCCGAACAGAAGTTGGCAAACTGGGAGAGCAAGGCCAGCAGGTCACCGATGGCAATGGCGCCATCCAGATTGATGTCCGATGGGCAGGAGATGATGCAGAGCCCCTGCTCAAAGTCCCAATGGGTTCCCGGTCCGCAGTGCGCGGCATCGTCCGTGTCGCAGATGCCGTTGCCGTCGAAATCCA